>JBGCFJ010000967.1:0-3115 GCA_045106885.1 Saprospiraceae bacterium | reverse complement strand
TAATAAATCTGGTTGGGTCATGGTGTATTGCCACCAGGCAAAATGCCAATAATTTCGACTCACTCGAAAATTATCGGGAATAGAACCACCCATATTTAAAATCGAATCGGCAGCCATACCTAAAATTTGATTGGTAAAATCCTTAACCGACATTTCGCTGTCCATATTCAATTGCTCATCTACCCAATTTTCTATACCCATTTTAGCAACTCGCTCAATGGTTTCATAATCCGCCCCAAAAGTAGCATGCCCTAAAAACCTAGAAGCAGCCTTTAAATTTGGTAAAAAACCATCTTCTACAATGGTGTTATCTGCAATAGTTCCATCACTGGTTGGGCTAGAAGTAACCATCATATTGGCAATTGTGCCTCCAGCACCAATTATCTTTGGCTCATTTTGCCCGACCAGAATGGTTGTTAAGAGAAAAAAGAGGGAAAGGAATAGAAATTTTAAATTCATACAGGTTAATTTTCAATTTCGTGTAATAAAAGGTTATTAAGTCAGAAAAAGCTAACATAGAAATGTCAGATAATACCATACTTATTTAAAAGTAGGTATCTAATATTTTTTTAAAATGAATAGGCGATAGAAATGAAAAACTCTATTTGGATAGATTTATAAGTATCTGTTGTTTTATTGATACTTACTTTCCAAGTTATCCAATGGATTAAGCAGAAAGTCTTTGTGATGCAATTATTGCAGTGGGAAGTTTAAGTTCTCGAAGGTTTAAAAGGCAAGTTTTATATATTTTATTTGCAAATATATTTATTATTTTTAAACCAACACAGTATTTTATTAAAATCAATGCAAATTTATTGCCAACTGAAGCAAAAGAGACAACAAAGAATTGTTAGGAAGGTATTATCACGGTTAAGGCAAGGATATAGGTAGGCTTGAGCGAAAAAATAGTCGGATAATCAAAGTTTCTTATGGCTGATGATAAAAGATGGTGCTTTTCGGGGAACTGAAGTTCCCCTATACTGTTGTTAATTATACGTATTGAATAGATAATCACGTGTCGGACACCTCCAAAGGTGTCCGACACGTTCGACTAACGGGATTTGTTTTCTATAAAAAAAAACCAAATATTACAGTTTTAAGACCGCTCGCACATCTGCTTCAGAGTTAATAACTGTTTCATTTAAATTCATATCAAAAGCATAGTCTCCATTCATTTTTTGAATTCTTTCAAAATAGGCAGTAGGTAAAATAGCTAATTTGTTTTCTGTGGTCACCAACCAAAGTAGATTGTCACTATCTTTATTATATTGAATATTTTTGGCTATATCTTTCAAATAGAATCGTCTAACCGTATTTTGAGATTTATCGGTATGATAAACCATGGTATTTTGATAATTATTAAAATGTTGGTCTAGAAAAGTACCATCTATTTGAGCTAGATAAGGTGGTCGAGGTCGGTCACAGTTCCAAGTGCCAAAACGAGAAATTTTAAATTTATTGAGCACTGTTCTTTTAACAATTTCGTCGGTTGCATAACTGTCATGACCTTGGGCTTTTAGCGCCGCAATTCTTTCAGAAAAGTCTTTATTAGCTAATTCTTTTTCAAGTGCTATTCTTTCCTCTATTTCTTGTTTTTTAGTAGCCAATGCCTTTTCTGCTGCCGCTTTTTTGGTTTGATAAGCGACTAATTGCGTTTCAAATTGCTGTAGTGCTTGGTCATAATCTTGCCCCACTAAAACTGGTTTCACTTTTAACGTAGCTGTTTTTTCTCCTTTCGCTAAATTTAGGGTAAAAGATTCGTCGCTTGCTTTTTCTAAATCATAGGTTTCCCAAACAGTAGCAGAAAAATCGTCAAAAGCATCAATGGTTGATAGGACTTGCCAAATAGTCCCTTTGTAATTTTTAGCGCCTAAATCTGCTCCTTTAAATTCTAACTCCATCGTCATGGAATTCCCGTCATACTGTTCTGGTTTTTCAGGTTTAGTAGGGAAGGAAAATTGTCTTTCTAATTGAGCAATTTCTCGCTTCCTCTTTTGCTCTAATTCGCGTTCTTTTACTTGTTCGGTTTTAACAACTGTCAAATACTGTATGTTTCCCTCATAAGTCGTATCATAAGTCACCGTCCCAGTAAAATTAGGGTCATCTGGGTCGCCAATTACCTTTACGTGAGGTTCATAAGCCCTTACAATATCCCCCATACTATTACGCTCGATAATTAACTCAATTTCTTCTGGTGCTTTTGACTTCGGTGCAATTTCTATCTTATCTTTCCCTTCCAAACTCCATTCCCGTTTTTCTTCATCTAAATAATAAATATTAAACTCAGGCGGTGTATCTCCCGCAAAGGCAATCTTGCTTTTCAATTCGATATCAATTGGTTTTTCAGGCAACATTTGCAAACGTTCTCCATCTTGAGTCGCATAAACTTCAATCATTCCAGCCGATTCCAAAACGCCTGCTTTGCCATCTATTTCAATTTCCATAGGAATCCCACTTAAAAAGAAATCGACATAATCATGGTATTCTTTAAGATGGATTTCTACCTCTCCTTCAATTAAAGCACCGTAGGAATTCGCAAAAGCAGACCTAGGCACGACCATTTTTGAGCCAGAAGCAAATTTATAAACCCCTCCTTCGTTGGCATTGACGATTATAGTCTCTCCTTTCTCTGCCAGCTCTTTCATTGGCGGATTGACATAGGGTTGAGTCGCTAAGTAAGCGATAGTTGTATTTTTACCACTTATTCCTTCTTGAAAAAGGTTTCCGAAGGCAAGAATACCAATTAATAAAGTAGCAGCAATTCCTCCTATCCAATAATATGCTTTTTTACTAGCAACCTTGAGTTGTTTTTGGGGAGGAGGGGCTGTTTCCATCCGCTTCATCAAAGCATCAAAATCCTTATGCTTTTCAATATCCGTCTTCTTTAAAGGCGGTTGGTTAATTTTAAAATTGTAGTTGTTTTCCATAAATGCAATCTTAATAGACTGATTGAATTATTAGATTGTTTATTTGCTTAGAGTCTGTCCGTAAAGTCGATTTTGTTCCGCTCGTAACCACCAAATTTATTTGGTAGGTTCATAAATTACGGACAGTCAATATTTTGAATCAGCCAAATAAATTTGGCGATTACGTTAGACACGCAAAGCACAAGTTT
>JBGCFJ010000966.1:0-14113 GCA_045106885.1 Saprospiraceae bacterium | reverse complement strand
ATTTTAAGAGCTTTAAACGAATTATTAATTCTATTCTTTAAGAATTACTTTTCGTACAAGTTACTGATTATCAAGACACTTATTTTGTAAATACCTGAAAATCAAGTAAATCGTTAGCCACAATATTATAGAGTATAGCCTTGGATGGATATAATCATTTGAATATCAAAATTT
Source organism: Saprospiraceae bacterium (assembly GCA_045106885.1). GTDB lineage: Bacteria > Bacteroidota > Bacteroidia > Chitinophagales > Saprospiraceae > JAFMDF01. The sequence goes on along the minus strand of JBGCFJ010000966.1, from coordinate 13,939 downwards.
TATCTAGGTTGAATCTGACTTCTGACAGAAAATTTTAATTTTCGGTCTGACTTCTGACCTCTAAAAATTATCAATTTTTAATCTGACCCTCTAAATTCATTTCACTTAATACATAAATGGTGTTTGTATTTTTTATTAAAAAATAAAATATAATTTAAATATTTATACTAATCCAATTTTATTTTATCCTTAACAAAATTTATCTGCTCTAAATCCAACAATATTAACTCATTTTTTTTAAATTGGCGTACGATCCAGACGATTAAACAACTGTGATGTAAAACTGATATACCATGAAGTCAATCTCTTACTATTCTATTGCTGTAGCTGCTTTCCTAACTTTTGCACTTTTTGCTTCTTATACTGATTCTGATGAACCGCCATTAGAATTTGCTAATTTTTCTGATACTCATAAATTACCGCAAATCATTAAACCTGTAAATTTGAACAAAGCTTTTGACTTTGCAGGGGAGGCTGTGCCTATGGAAAATTTTGATGCAAAAGAAAGATTAGATAGAGAATTAACAGAAAATTCTTATCGACATGGAAAAAATATGCTGAATCTAAAAAAGGCTAATCGATATTTTCCAATGATAGAAAAAATTCTTGCGGAAAATGGTGTGCCTGATGATTTTAAATATGTTGCTGTAGCAGAAAGTGATTTGAGCAATGCTGTTTCACCAGCAGGTGCAAGAGGATTTTGGCAATTTATGCGCCCAACTGCTCGAGATTATGGAATGGAAGTAACTGCAACTGTTGATGAACGCTACCATATAGAAATGTCTACTCGTGCCGCCTGTAAACATATTTTAAAACTAAAGAAAATAATGGGTAATTGGACTTTGGCTGCAGCGGCTTATAATGTTGGGCAAAATAGATTGAAAAGAGAGATGACTGCTCAAAGGTCTAATAACTTTTATGATTTAAATTTAAATCACGAAACATCTCGCTACTTGTTTAGAATACTAGCCTTTAAAGCCATTATGAAAAATCCACAAGATTTTGGATTTGACCTTGGAACGGAAGGCTATCAGCCACTAGATAATTTTGCCGTCGTAGAAGTCAATACCACCATTCCTAATTTGGGTGATTTTGCCCAGAAATATGGGACTTCGTATAGAATGCTTAAATTGTATAATCCTTGGTTGATTTCTACTTCTTTGTCTAACAAATCAGGGAAACAATATTTTATTAAAATTCCTCAATAACAGTAGGCTGTATTACATAGAGCGTCAGCTAATAAACTGATAATTATCCGTTGGGAAATTAAATCCGTTGGAGATATACTTTTTTAAAGCCCAACAAATTAGCTTTCTCAACGGATTTAGATTTTGACTTGACATTTTTTGTAATATCAATTTTTAATCTGACTATCTAAATAGGCAGTCTCAGCTATGTTTAAATCTGTTTTCTGCCATAAATTTATATGATATATCGTACCTAGACTTCTAGCCTACACTAATAGTATTTTTGTATTGACTTAGGTTAGAAGCCTAAGCTATATTAACATTCTTTCCGTTATTTTAGCAACCGCTTTTCCCATATTTAGTACAATATTTGCAAGCATTACTATAGCATTTTGTCTCAATTTTCACAACCAAATGTTAAACCTCTTTATAGAATAATCTTTTATTTGTAAAAAAGGTTATTTTAAAGCTTGTATTTCATAACGCAAACCAAATTTTTGCGTTATAGAATAATACTTATCGTTCTTTACTAAATACTAAATTTCACCGACTTCTTCTATAAATATTCATAACAAAAAAAAAAAAAAGGATAATTATCAGTTATTGATTTCAAAACTTGACCAGTTTATTCGGAAGTTTTATGTCAATCAATTGATTCGAGGTGGTTTATATAGCGTTGGCTTAATTTTATTCCTATTCATAGCGATCAATACGCTAGAACATTTTTTCTATTTTGATACAGGCGTTCGGAAAGGGCTTTTTTATTCTTTCGTTGGGATTAGTGCTGCTGCATTAATTGGTTGGGTGATTTTGCCTTTATTAAAATATTTTAATTTGGGCCAAGTTATTTCTCACGAACAAGCAGCTGAAGTTATCGGTGACCACTTTGGTGATGTGAAGGATAAATTATTAAATGTTTTGCAATTAAAAAATCAAGCTGCTCAATCGCCTAATGCGGAGCTAATTCTAGCGAGTATCAATCAGAAAACAGAAAAAATTAAACTCGTTCCTTTTAAGGCTGCAATTGACCTTGGTAAAAATCGAAAATATTTGCGATATGCATTGCCTCCACTTTTGTTATTATTGACGATGTTGATTGCTGCACCAAGTATGATCACAGATAGTTCCAATCGTTTGATTAATAATGATACTAAATTTGAACGACCTGCCCTCTTTCATTTTCACATTAATGAAGCGGATTTGACCGTTGTACAATTTGGTGATTATACCTTAAATGTGGAAGTAGAAGGAGAGACTTTACCGAATGAAGTCTATATTGATATTGACAATTATAAATACCGATTGAATAAAACCGAAGCAGGAAAATTTACTTACCAGTTTAGTAATGTCCAGAAAAAAACAGATTTTAAACTATTTTCTAGTGGGGTAGAATCGGATGATTATGAATTAAATGTTTTAGCAAAACCAAATATTTTAGGTTTTGATATCAAGTTAGATTATCCTGCTTATACGCAAAGAAAAGATGAAGAATTATCCAATATCGGAGATTTAGTTTTGCCTATCGGTACGAATATTGACTGGGTATTTGATGCACAACATACAGATAATATCAATATTTTATTCTCTAGTAATCAAGAAAGTAAAGTACTTACTCGTTTTAGTGATAAACTATTTACCCACAAGAAAAAAGCATTAAAAGACGAAGGATATAAGCTCTTTATTTCTAATGAATTATTACCAAATGCTGATTCTATTTCTTACCGAATCACTGTCATTCCTGACCAGTATCCAACGATTAATACAGAAAAATTTGTGGATAGTTTGAATGAAAAGTTAATCTTTTTTGTGGGAGATGCTGCCGATGATTATGGTTTACGAGGGCTTTCTTTTAATTATCGAATCAATAAAAATAGTGGTCAACAAGGTGAATTAACGACCATTCAAATGAAAAAACCTTATGCTAAACAAGCTCAGTACAATTATACTTGGGACCTCAATGATTTAGAATTAACGCCTGGTGATGAAGTCGCTTATTATTTTGAGGTTTTTGATAATGATGCAGTTAATGGTAGTAAGTCTGCACGAACGAATATCATGTTATTTGCTACACCAACTTTAGAAGAATTGGAGGCAGAAACAGAACAAAATAACGAAGATATTAAAGATAATTTGCAGAAATCTTTAGAAGAGAATAAGAAGGTACAGCAGGAAATGAAGAAGACTAGAGATAAGATTTTGCAGAAGAAAGAACTGGATTGGCAAGATAAAAAGGAGTTAGAAAAGTTATTAGAGCGCCAGAAACAATTGGAGAAAATGATTGAAGAGGCGAAAAAAGACTTTGAGGAAAATCTTAAAAATCAAGAAAATAATAAACCAAACGAACAAATTCAGGAGAAACAAGAAAAATTACAAAAGAAATTCGACGAATTGATGACTGATGAGATGAAGGAATTAATGGAGAAGATGGAAGAATTATTACAAAAAATGGAAAAGGAAGATGCTTTGCAGATGATGGAAGATATGGAAATGAGTGAAAAGCAAATGGAGAAAAACTTAGAACAATTGGAAGAATTGTTCAAGCAATTAGAAATGGAACATGAAATGCAACAGCAAATTGATAAGTTGAATAAACTAGCTGAGGAACAAGAAAAATTAGCAGAAGAAACTGAAAAAGCAGAAAATAAGGAAGAGCAGAATCCTAATGAGGAAGAAAATAAAGACGGGGAGGAAAAAGAGGGTGATGAAAAATCTGATGAAGAGCAGAAAGCGGGAGAAGAGAATAAGAATGGAGAGCAGGAAAATAAAGAGGGCGATAAAAAAGATGATGACCAGAAAGAGGGCGATAAAAAAGATGGTGAGAAAAAATCTCAAGAACAGCTACAAAAGGAACAAAAAGAGATTCAAGAGAAATTAAAAGAAATTGAAAAAAAGAATGAGGAGCTAAAGAAGAAAAATGAGGAGTTAGAAAAACCTATGGAGATGGAAGACCAAGCCGAACAAATGGACGGTGCGCAGCAAGATATGGAACAAAGTCAGCAGCAAATGCAAAAGAAGCAAAATAAAAAGGCTTCTAAATCTCAAAAGAAAGCAGCTCAAAAAATGAAGCAAATGGCGAATCAGATGCAACAGGGCATGCAGTCTGGTGAAATGGAGCAAATGGAAGAAGACATGGCTGCGTTGAGACAATTGCTAGAAAATTTAGTTGGTCTGTCTTTTGACCAAGAAGAATTAATTAATGAAGTTAGAGCCAATACTATTAATACACCTAAGTATGTGGAAGATGTGCAACAGCAATATAAGTTGAAAGATGATTTCAAATTAATCGAAGATAGTTTACAAGAGTTGAGCAAGCGGGTTTTCCAAATTGAATCTTTTGTTACAGAAAAAGTAACAGAGATTAATTCCAATATGAAAACAAGTTTGGAAAGTTTGGAAGAACGTAAAAAGCCACAAGCTGCCGACCACCAACAAAGAACAATGACGAATGTAAATGATTTAGCATTAATGCTAAGTGAAGTAATGGACCAAATGCAACAGCAAATGTCTAGTATGATGTCAGGTAGTCAGATGTGTTCTAAGCCTGGTGGTAAATCTGGTAAGAGTGGAAAAGTACCAATGGATAAAATTTCTCAAGGACAAAAGCAAATGAATGGACAAATGCAGCAAATGAAAGATGCTATGGAACGAATGAAAGGGGAGAAGGGACAAGGAGGAGATGCCAAACAATTTGCCCAAATGGCTGCCAAACAAGCAGCACTTCGAAAAGCTTTGCGAGAAGCCAAGCAAAAAATGCAAGAACAAGGGCGTGGAAAAGATGCGCAAGGTTTGCAAGAAATTATGGATGCAATGGATAAGGTCGAAACTGATTTGGTCAACAAAAGATTGTCTAATGAAATGATGAAGCGACAAGAACAGATTTTATCTCGTTTATTAGAAGCAGAAAAAGCAGAACGAGAAAGAGAGTTTGATAATAAGCGAAAAGCAGAAGCAGCACAACAAGCAGAACGAAAGTTCCCGCCTTCTTTAGAAAAGTATATCAAGGAGCGAGAAGCAGAAATAGAATTGTATAAATCGGTTTCTCCTGCGCTTCGCCCTTATTATAAGATTTTGGTAGAGGAATATTTCAAGGAATTGAAAGCAAAATAAATTTTTAATCGTGAAATAAAAAAAGGCTACTTTCCATAGAAAGTAGCCTTTTTTTATTTCACCAATTGAGCGAGGACTGTTCAAGTAACTGTGTTTAGGCAAAATTCTAGTGTTGAAAATTAAGACTTTACTGTCTACTGTCAATTGAGCTTTATAAAGATTCTTTTCGATTACCTAAGTCCGTCAAAAAATCTTCTAATATATGATTGAAAACTGCTGGTCGTTCCATCATCGGTGCATGACCACATTTTTCAACAATAAATAACTGAGAATTATCAATCAACTCATTGAATTTTTCGCCGACAAATTTTGGCGTTACTGTGTCTTCCTTTCCCCAAATTAATAGGGTAGGTGCTTTAATTTGATATAACTTATCTCCCAAGTTATGCCGAACAGCTGACTTTGCACAAGCAATAATTCGAATCGCTTTGTTTCTATCATTCACCGTCGTAAATACTTCGTCCACTAATTCTTTTGTCGCTACTTCTTTATTATGGAAAATATCTTCTGTCTTATTTTTGATGAATTCGTAATTTCCTCGTTTTGGAAAAGTAGAGCCTAAAGAATTCTCAAATAGACCAGAACTCCCTGTTAAGGTAATTGACCGAATTTGGTCAGGTTGTGCCAAGGCATATAATAAAGAAACATGACCGCCTAGAGAATTCCCTAGTACATGTACTTTTCCATAATTCTTATGAGCCACAAAGTCAACCACGTGGTCAACTAATCCGCCCAATCCAACTTTTCGAATCGGTAAATCGAAAATGGGTAGCATTGGTACTACTACATTATGCGTTTTTGCAAAATGATTAATAATGCCCTGAAAATTACTCAATGCACCAAACAGGCCATGTAGTAGCATTAATGTTTCGCCTTTCCCCTCTGTTTCAATATATTTGAATTTTCCTTCTTCCCTAAGTTGATATTCCATCTAGGTAATTAAATAAAAATAAAGTGAGTTTTTATAATTAGAATCATGAAATTAATTTTATTCATTATTCTCTTGCAAATTTATCACTTTTATTTCGTCATGGCAATTTTATGTTTAAAACAAGGTCATTTGATATTACATTTGTTTTTAAAATATAATTATAATATATATATTTTGTGATTTTCAGAAAAACTTTATTAATATCTGTTGATAACTTTGTTAATAACTATATTCTTACAGCAATAGTTTTCCACTATTCCACCCTTTTTTCTGTTAGTTTGTTTATATCTTTTAGTATTTTCTTTATGCTTATTCCATTCGTCTTTCTTTAAATTGAAAATTAACATATAACAAAATGGCTAACAAGATTAAAGCTCCAGCCTGATGCATCGCTCCATAAACCAAAGGAATCCTGCCAAAACAATTAATAATGGTTAATACACCTAATACAAACTGAACAACTAACATGCTGATTAATAAATTATTACCTAAGCTAAGCTGACTAGAAATGCTTTCTTTCTTAATTTTTACAAAAAAGTAAATAATCAGGGCTGATAAAATGTAGGCAGTACTTCGGTGTAAAATTTGCACAAAAGCTTTGATGGATGCGCTTCCCTCATAATTCACTATCTCAGCAGCATTTCCATTTAATGCACCGAGTAACCGCTCCCCTTCTACAAAAAAAGGAAAATATGGATGAATCAAACCAGCGCGCATCCCTGCCATCAATCCACCAAGAATAATTTGAATCATTAATACGCCAGCTATACCCCAACCTAGTTTTTTAAATCTAGTTAAATTATAATCAGTAGTCAACGGTTGTCGAGCCATAAACCAAGTCCAAATCAAATAACCGAATAAAATGGTGGCGAGCGATAAGTGTCCAACTAATTTATATGCGCTTACCCAAGTCCGATTATCTGTGTTTAAGCCACTAGCCACCATTATCCAGCCGAAGGTGGCGACAATTACGGCTAAACCAATAGTTATCCCCAATCTTTTCAACAACCAGCTAGGAAGTTGCTTTTTCCAGAGAAAAAATAGAAAGGGAAATAAAAATACAAAGCCTAAAGTTCTTGCCCATAATCTATGAAAAAATTCCCAGAAGAATATCACTTTAAATCCAGCTAAAGTCATTCCTGCATGAATCGTTTCATATTGCCGTTTAGCAGCTACTTTGTATTTATCAAAAGCTTCTATCCATTCTGCTTCATTCAATGGAGGAATCGTTCCTTGAATAACTGCCCATTCGGTAATGGATAAACCAGAATCTGTTAATCGAGTAACGCCTCCAATAACGACCTGTATAAAAACCATTGCTACACCAATAAACAACCAAATACGAACGGCTCGATTAATTGGATTTTTTAGCGCACTTCTTTTTTCAGATAAATTAATTTGTTCGACGACTTCTTTTTTCATTTTTATTTTTTCTGTAGTATCCTACGGATAATCGAGATACTGCTTTGCTAAAAATTAAAAAGGGTGAAACAAGAAAGAGGAACTCTTTTTTATACACACTTCTAATATCTTGTTAATAGATTATAATTTAAATTTAAAAAAAAACTACTCATCATTAGTAGTGTTAGTTTGTGAATATTAATTTCTAATAAACCTTGATGAATTCTTTATTAACTTTTCTATCTTTTTACTAACAGCTAATTAATACCAAAAATCCTTTATTATCAAGGCTTTAGGCATTTATCCACAAATAGGTGGAGAACTTTTCTATTAGTTCTTTTCTATTTGTGGACTATTGGTAATGACAACTAAATCTGTTAATAGCCCATTCGCTTTTTGTTACTAACTCTCTCTTTTTGCTATTGGACTAGTTGGGTTGTGAGTAACTGTGATAAACTATCAACTAATTCACATTGCTTTCCACAGTTACTGACACTATTCTAACACCTATTTTGAGGAGATAACATACAAGACGCTATTTGATAAATTTTATGAACTAAAATCTATATTACTATAACACAAAGGTCAGCCTATTTCCTTAATATCATTGTCATTATTTTATAAAATATTGTTGTTTTATTGAGGATTTGGACAGCTACTAAAAGCTACTTTATTGAGAGCGAATAACTTATAAATTTAGTGTTTTCTCTTTATTGATTATTTGGTCGATAAAGAGAAATGTTGACTAGAAATTCTACTAAAAATAGAGTGTGGAAAGAATCATTGATTTCTGTGAATAACTCTTTATTAAAAGTACTAAATTAACTGACTTTTCATGCTTACGAACAAAAATCTTTTTATTATCAACGTTTTCCACAGAGTTGCCAACATTCGTTTGTAACTTTTATATTTTTCAAAAATCGCTCAAAAATAATGCCCCTGAGAATCGTGTATTTGAAAGTTGGCTGTATCATAGTCCAGTATAATTTACAGAAAAAGCGATTAAACAATTAGATTACGTCTATTTTGTAGCCTAAACACCTTTTTTCGACCTATTTATTGGACTTTCTGGCAGATTGGGCCTTAGTAAATTGATAGTGAGGCGGTATTATTTTTGAATTGAAGCACCAATTTTTCTTAACGACTTTTATTATTGGTCCTTGAGTTTCCTGAAATTGCGAGAAAGAGTAACATTCAAGGAATAGTTGAAGTAGGATTAGTAATAAGTAAAAATTGTGAAATTGAAGAAATTAATATCACTAAATTTTTGGGAGCTGATTGTGATAAGACTGTACTAAAAGCTATTCGTCTATTAGCTGAATTAATTAAGAAATATGATACAACTAGATGTACTGGAATTAGGCAAATAATTCCAGTACATTTTAAAATAGAGTAGACCTACTTATAGAGATTGTTCTAACAGTAAGGTTTTAAATCATCAAGTCTTCAACTGTCTAGTGCTACTGTTGACTGTACTATATGAGAATTGTGTTTAGACGAAATTTCAATATTGAAAATCAAGGCTTTACTGCTGACTGCCTACTGCCACTGCTGACTGTCTACTGCCTACTGTTTACTATATATCTAATTTCAAATAAACAGGACAATGGTCAGACTGTCGAGCATCTTCAATATGATAAGCTTCTACTAACTTATCTTTCAAATTTTCAGTTACTGATTGATAATCTATTCGCCAACCTTTATTATTAGCTCTGGCATTTGCTCGGTAACTCCACCAGCTATATTCTACTTTTTCTGGGTTCAAATGTCGGTAACTATCAACCATTCCACTAGCAAACCATTTAGTCATCCATGCTCTCTCTTCGGGCAAGAATCCTGAATTTTTACTCTTTGGATTATGGATATCCATCTCTGTATGGGCTATATTATAATCACCAACTAGAATTATTTGTTGCCGCTCTTTTTTCAATGCTTCTATCCACAAAAAAATGTCCTTGAGAAATGCGTATTTGAAATCTTGACGGACTGTCCCTCGTGTACCTGACGGAAAATAGCAGTTCAACAAGGTGATTCCGTCAAAATCAGTACGAATTATCCTTCCTTCGCTATCATAATCGTTAATTCCCATGCCTTTTACCACTAAATCGGGCTTTTGCTTGCATAAAGTGGTGACTCCGCTATATCCTTTTTTCTCCGCAGAATGCCAAAAATGATGATAGCCCAATTCCTCAAACGGTGTCATATCGACTTGCTCTAGATTTGCCTTGGTTTCTTGTATGCATACAATGTCATAATCATTGGCTGCGACAAATTCTACTAAGCCTTTTTTGATAGCTGCCCGAATGCCATTGACATTATAAGAAATAATTTTTAACATCTGTTGATAAGTTTGTTGGTAGTATGAATAACTTTTAGATTTTTGAATCTAAGATAATATATAAACAATTGCTTTTTCTAAGACTTGAAAGTAGGCATAAAAAAAGACATGATTTCAAAACCATGTCTTTTTATTTGGCAAAAAGTTACTAAAGTGAGTATAGTCAATATTCATAACTCACCACTTATAACTCATCACTAAATTTACCCCATTTCAGAAACAACTTCTTTTACTTCAGGAATCATTCGTTGTAGCATGCCTTCAATTCCAGATTTCAAAGTAACTGTTGAAGATGGACAACCACTACAAGAACCTTGCAAGATTACCGTAACAATTCCTTCTTTGAAAGACTTAAAAGCGATATTTCCTCCATCCATTTCTACAGCTGGCTTCACATACGTATCAATTAAATCTTTAATCTTTTGCACAATTTCTGCTTCGTCGCCAGAGTATTCGTAGCCAACCCCTTTTTCTGCTTCGATTTCTGCCATTGCTGCTTCGAAACCTTCATTGACAATGCCGCCGCCATCTTCGATATAATTTTTGATGTATTTCTTCGCTTGTAACATGATGTCTTCCCAAGCATAATTGATATGTTTGGTGATGGTCACGAAATTATTACAAACATAAACCCCTTTAGTATATGGTTGTTCGAATAAGGCCGTCGCAATTGGTGACCATTCTTTGGCCAATTCTTCCTCTCTAAAATCTGCTGTACCTTGATACAACATTCTATTGGTGACAAATTTTAAAGATTCTGGATTTGGTGTTTGCTCGGTGTATAACATAACCGGGCTTTTAGTTGCTGTACTCATTTTTTATTACAGTTGTCGGTTAGCAGTTGTCAGTTATGGTCAACTGGAAACCTATGATTAGTCAAAAATTATTTTAAAATCGCTGGTTTTTTACTCGTTATTTTTCCATTCGATAATACGTAGAAGATTTTTCCATTTTTACAGAAAGCTTCTGGAATACTCATGGCTTTATTTTCTACTTTTGCTTTTTGAACTGCTTTATTGGCAATTCTTAATATATTTTGTGCTTCGAGATAAAGATTTTTATCTTTTAAACGCTTAACTTCTTTCATTGACATTGACATGAAAAAGATTAAATAAAATCTGATTTTCTATACTGTATTTTTTATTCTTTCCGATTGCTACTTGTTGAAATCCTTCTTCACCATTATAAAACAGCTTCCAATCATTTGCTAAGTTGGTGAAATTATTCCAAAAGTTTGTTTTACTTCTGTAATATCTTCGAATAATATCCTCTGTTGGCACATGATGTCCACCTTTTAGTACTCTACTTTTTACTCTGTCTATGCAAAGGTCGGGATTATCTAGAAATATATAAATTATTTGAACTAGATATCCTTGTTGTTTTGCTTTTCTGGCTACTTTGTTGATATAGCTTCCTGATAAAGTGGTTTCAACGACAAAATTTTCTTTGTTAATTAAGCATTGATGTAAAGTCGCAAAAAATATTCTTCCTGCTTTCATTAAAGCATTACTTTCTCCTTTTTCTTCTAATTTTTTCGTTATTTCATCTGCATTTAAAAACTGGAATCCTAATTCTTTGGTGTAAGGAACGGCAAAGGTAGTTTTTCCTGAACCATTTGCCTCTGCTACGATAATTAATCTAGGATTCTTAGTTTTCATTTTGTTTTAATTAGTTCGCTATACTTTAAAAACACATTAAATCCCTTTTCGTTGAAATATTTCTTAGTTTCTGCAAAACTTCGACTACTTGTTGCTAAAACAAAGTCACCGCCCCAGGCCCCTAATGATTTTACGAGCCCCCAATAATCCGAAAAATAAATGGATTGTACTTTTTCAAAACCTATTAATTCGGAAACGATACTTTCATGTTCTTTTAACAATTTTTCAAAAGCATTTAATTCACATAAGTGGATAAGTTCGGTGGATAAGGTGGATATCTTTTGGATTTTTGAATTGGAAATGATTCCTTTTGCTCGATACCGAGCAATTCCTTTTTTGTTATTTTGTTTTTTATCTAAATAAACGAAGTATAGTTGGTCCTTAAAGCTTGGATTAAAATCAACCGCTTCAAAAACTGGATTATTTTTTCCTTGTAATTGATAACTAATAGGGGAGTCCGCCTCAGCGCAAGCAATATCATAACCAGAACCCCCAAATGCTTCAAATAATAATTCATAAGGGTTGCATTTTGCCCATTGCGCAATTAAAGAAATTAACGTGGAACTAGTTCCTAATCCCCAATTTCTAGGAAAAGTCAATTTAGTAGTCACGTTATCCACTAAACTGTTGATAAATGCTGGATTTTGTTTTTGTGCTTGCAATAAAATGATGCGAAGGCGTTCGGCAATCGGATTATCGTCGATTTTTTGGTGTAACTGTGTATAACTATGTTGAAACCAGGGATAACTTTTGGAATTTTGACTTTCCCAAACTAATTTTTGTGCTTGGTTCGGTTCAACTGTTAGGGATTGTCCCAATTTTGTTGGTAAGGCTATGGCTAAAGCTCCATCTAGAACTAGATATTCGCCTGTTAGAAGTAATTTGCCATTGGCGTAGAATTTTTGCAATGTTTATATTATTTTTTTGACGCTGATTACGCTGATTTTTATGATTTAGTTTATGTTTGGCTAAAATTAAGAGAATAGAGATTGATTAGAGGTCTATTTGGGAAAATTTGCTTAAAGAACAAATGAATTTTTTTTAACGTTCTGAACTCTGCATCATGGTGGCGGCGGCCTGTCAAAAAATGCGGAGCGATTTTTTTGACTAGCATTTTTTGTTACTTTTTTATGCAATGAAAAAAAGTAAAAGTAGTACTCGTCAAAAAAGAACGAATATTTTTTCTCAATTTGATTTTAGTAAAATATAAGTCTTATTCTCGGTTCTTAGAGTCCATGGAAATCGTAACTGGCCCATCATTAATTAAAGCCACCTTCATATCTGCTCCAAATTCTCCCGTATAAACAGGTCGCCCCGAAATCATGCCTAAATGTTTGACGAATTTTTCATATAAAGGTATCGCAATGTCTGGTTTGGCAGCTTTAATAAAAGAAGGACGATTCCCTTTCTTAGTACTGGCATGTAAAGTAAATTGACTAACCACAATGATTTCTCCCGCAATGTCTTTTATTGAAACGTTCATTAAGCCATTTTCATCTCCGAAAACTCGTAAACCACTTATTTTTTTACACAACCATTGAATGTCTTCGTCATTATCTGTTGGTTCTATGCCCAATAATATTAGAAAACCTTGCTGGATTTGTGATTTTATTTGTTGATTGATGGTGACGGAGGCTTCGCTGACTCTTTGGATGATTACTCGCATTTTTTAACGATGAAGGATGAATGATGAATTTTTACAAAGGTAAAAAGTTTTTCGACACTGATTCTGCTGATTGTTATGATTTTTTATGGGCTACGATTTCATTATGCCAAGTAGCAGTCGGTCTATTAGTAGGGTAGCCGTATGTCAATCGGTATTGTTTACGCTTGGCAGTAAAATCCCACCATTTTTTGCTGTCGTCTTTGGTTTGTGCATAATGGACAACCAATCTAAATTGGTCTTCTACACAGGAATCAATCCAATAACCTTTTTTTCGTTCATATTCCTCTACTAATTTTGCGCCATCTTGATTGACTAATTCGGTTAAAGAAAAATATCCTAAAAAGACTAAATCTTCGGCAAATTTAATTCCGATAGATGGGATTTGTTGAAAGATGGCCAAAGCATGAATTTCTTTGGCTCGCTCTGGTGAGATTTCTAGGATAGCACCTAATTCGTTAATGGAATAATTGGGAATGCTGGCTATTTTGGATTTATTTTTTCTTAGGTTCTTTTTTTCGGTTGGGGTTAGAGGGAGTTTTAGGGATTTTTTCATTTTGAAGAAATTCTTAATGGATTAGCTTTTATTAGTTAATTCGTTATACTTTTTTAACAAAATATCTACGTTTTCACTTGTTGCTTCATAAACTATGG
>JBGCFJ010000965.1:0-4882 GCA_045106885.1 Saprospiraceae bacterium | reverse complement strand
ATTGTGTAGTTGAAATTTGACTGATTGTAACGGATTGCGGTGATTCTAAAAATCAACCCCTTTAGGGGTTTTATGTCGGTAGAAAATGGGAGCTAATCCTTATTTTACCGTGCCTTTAGGTACGGAATGTGATACATAATGTACCTAAGTAAAATTTAATTTTCAATTTTCAATTTCAAATTTTCAATTTTAAACCACCTTCGGCGGGAATTTGAGATTGAAGTTGAATTTGAGATTAACAATTATCGACATTTTAAAATATCGACAATTTGTTGGTTTTAAATTTTGCGTAAGCGCCTAAAGGCACATTTTTGATTCGTAAAACATCATTTTCTACCGACATTTTGTCCCGCTGGGACAGCTTCACTGCAAAACGTTATAATCAGTAATTTAAATTGCCTAAATTCTTTTTTTGCCAAAATTAAATAAAAAAATCAATTAGCTTAAAACTATTTTTAGCGGACATCCATCCATAGTATGTAAGCGCTTGTTAGAAATTTATTCTTTAGACTAAAAATAAATCCTTAATAAGCGCTAAATCACCGAAACGACAATATAGTGGACGAAACTCGACAACTTATTATTCAAGCACAAAAAGGCAATCAAACTGCCTTGAATCAATTGTTCAGCAATTGGTACCGTCGAGTGTATAATATCGCTTCAATTCCTCAAATCGCTGTCCATACTCTAAATATAAATCATATTCTCTTTGTGGATTATTTGCCTCTTCTTTAGTATGAAAAACTTTAGCGATATGCGGCTCAATAGCGATAAATCCATCGTATCCACTAGCCATTAAGTCTGCCATAATAGCTTTGGTATGTCCTTGCCCTTCTCCTGCAAAAGTATATTCTGGCTCTCCTACATCTTGATGCATAATGCCATCTTTGATATGTACGTGTGCTATAGCATGTTTAATTTTTTGATAAAATTCAAAAGCATTTTGCCAAGGATAAGGCTGTGGTTTAGAACGGTCTCGCTGAAAAACAGGATTTCCTGTATCAAAAACCAATCTTAAATTGGGTACTTCTTCTAATAAACGTAGGGTATGGTCCGCAGAAAAACCACCCCAATTCATACAATTTTCGTGAATGGCTTCTAAACCAGCATCGGCAAATCGAGCGGTAATTACTCTAAGTCGGCGGAAGCGTTCTTGTTCAAATTGGTCATCTCCCCAAGCACATTGGGCATAGGACATAATTCGAGCAAAACGTACTTTTAAACGTTGCATTTTAGGAATACAACGGTCAATTTCTGCTAAAGTCAATGCCCAATCTGAATCAATTGTTTTAGCCCAACTGCCTATCATCGTCCCAAATTCAGCTACTTTTATATTGGCTTCTTCTAATTGTTCGCAAACATTTTCAAACGCTTTTGCTGGCAAATCATGGATATTTGTTCCATCAATCATTCGAGCAGATAAATAATCCCAACCTAAGGCTTTGGTTACTTTTATTTGCCCTGCTAAGTCGCTTGCTGCTTCGTCGGTAAATCCTGTTAATTTCATTTTTATTAGAGGTTTAGAGGTACAGAGGTTTAAAGGTTTAGGGGTACAGAGGTTTAAGGGTTTAGAGGTACAGAGGTTTAGGGGTACAGAGGTTTAAGGGTATAAAGGTTAGTCTAAACTAAAATTTAATAAGTTGATAGTCGTCACTTTGTAAAGACAAGATAACGGTCATTGCTGATAAAGCTACGCCTACACTATCATGAATTTGGGTTCTATCCACTCCTCTAGCACCAATGGATTGTCCACAAATATATAAATTAGCGCCCGCTTTATCCAAAGCTGTTAATAAAGCAAGATTTGGGTTTTTTACACCATATTTCGCTTCATATCCTTCATCTTCTAAAATATCATGGGTTGCTTTATTATGAAAAACACCTGCTACTTTCATATTTTCTAAAGGCACACCCGCTTGCGCATGCATATTCAAAAAACGAGCTAAAGTATTGAGCATTGGATTGATTTTAGTAGGGTCATCAGGCGTGCCATGAATATCAAAAACAACCTTATAAACCTTAGTGGTATCTGTAATAAAATCTGGATTTTCTACAGAAAAAGTAGGACCAAAATCGTGAATAATTGGGCCTGTCTGCCGATTAGTATTTTGAGCGTTCGCAAGAAACAAAAAACTAAAAAGCAATGCGAAGGATAATAAAAAACGCATATAATTAATAAATTAAATGATGTAAATTAAGCGTTTATTAGAAAATAAGTAGCTAAACCAAACGCTAAGCAGAAAGTATTCTATTTAAAGTATTTATGTTTTCATCTTCGTCAAAGATAGCTTTGATATTTATAGCAAATCCTTTAATGGTTTGGCTAAAAAGTGTGCCTTCTGTTGATTTTAGGACGAGTTCATATTTTTTATGGATATTCAATCTATAGAATTCGACTATTTCCTTTTTGGGGTCAATTAATAAATATTCCGCAACTCCATGTGCTTCATAATCAGTAAATTTAATTCCTCTGTCATTGTCTTCTGTGCTTCTTGATAAAATTTCAACGACAAAATCTGGTGTAGGGAAAAGATTTTGTCCTTTCTTAAAATACTTAGCTTTTTTTTGGTTGAAAAAACAAATATCTGGTTCGTAGTCATTTCTTTCTAATCCAATCATTATTTTTTGCCCTCCAACATACCCCAATTTATTTTTGCTAACAAAAACGCCAATCAAATTAACCAATAACAGATATACATCATTATGAGCTTTAATCACAGGAGAATGCTCAATAATTTCGCCATTAATAAATTCTATTTTCTTTGAATCTGTAATGTCTTCATAAAATTCCAGCCTCCTATTTTGTTCATCCGCTAAGATAGCATTCACCTTTTTGACTAAAGACGGTGCATTCGGATGAGCCAATATTTCTTGAATAATATGCTTATCTACTGATTGAGTCATTGCCTATTTTTAACCAAATTTAAGCATTTTTAAACACATTTAAAAAAATGATTGGTCGTATAAAATTGTTAGATTTAGCAGCTCGGGAATTCACTGGCAATCTACACTGCCTACTGTAATACAGCCTACTGTCTATTGTCCTGACTAATCATATCACAAAACTCATTGACCAATAATAAAGAGAAATCGGGATAATGTTTTTTAGGATGTAAGCGGCGTTGGTGCAATGCCCAAATTTCGGGGTCTTTTGCTAAAAATTTGGCTAAGGTTCGGCTAATTTTAAAAAATCGTTCTATATCATTTAACTCAGGAATGTTTCGACTGCCTAGATTAATCATTGTTCGTCTAAACACTTCAAAGTCATATAAAGCGTATTTTTCTGGATATCGAAAAGCCAAATACAAGGAAATAATGTGATAATGATGGTAATGATTATTCTCTATTTTTAAGGGGTATTTTTCTTTATAAGCATTCATCAATTCATCACAGTAGAAAATAAAACGGTCCATCCGTCCAGCAATTTCCTTGTCTTCATTGAACAGGTCTGTAAAAGCAAATTTCACATAATCTGGTTGTAAGTCGCAAAACAACAACATGATTTGTTTCGGGTAATATTGATTGCCTTTCCAAAGTCGAACGGTTTGGGTATTTTGTAAACTTTGGTCATACATTTGGGTAATATTTTCCGATTCCATATCCCAATTCTCATGAAAAAACTGCAAACTTTCCCATGTATATAAAAAAGTCTCCCGTCGAGAACTTTTCAAATGCCGCTTAAATTGAATCAGGTATTCTTCTATTTTCTGTAAATTCATATTAGGAATAGTTAACTTTGAGTGCAAAAGTAGGGATTAAACGATGAATGATAAATGATGACCGATGAATTGTTAGCAATAAAATTTATCATTCACTATTTATCATTCGTTTTTAATCACTTTCTCAAAATAAGAAAGAACACTAGTTTTTATATAATTTTTTTGACAACCTATTTATTCAGGTTGACGAATTCATCGTTCATCATTCATCGTTCTACTATGCAAGCATTCGATATTCAAGTTAACCGAAAAGATTTCCACAATTACAAAGTAGCTACTAAAGAAACGCCTACAACTGACGATTTAACGGAGGGGCAAATATTAGTCAAA
The DNA here is from genome assembly GCA_045106885.1 of Saprospiraceae bacterium. Taxonomy (GTDB): domain Bacteria; phylum Bacteroidota; class Bacteroidia; order Chitinophagales; family Saprospiraceae; genus JAFMDF01. Next base: position 833 of record JBGCFJ010000965.1, on the reverse strand, counting down.
GTAGACCAATTTGCTTTTACGTCTAATAATATCACTTATGCCGCTGTAGGAGAAGTTGTTGGTTATTGGAAATTCTTCCCAGTATCTGATGATTGGGGGATTATTCCAGTTTGGGGTTTTGCGGATGTTATCACCTCTAAAAATGAAGGTATTAAAGTCGGAGAACGTTTTTATGGTTACTATCCGATGGGGTCTCATTTAATTATGTCGCCTGCAAAGGTAAAGCCGACCAATTTTATGGATGGTATTTCACATCGACAAGCACTTCCTCCTATTTACAATAATTACATCAATACTAAAACAGACCCTGGTTATTCAAAAGATGGAGAGGCCATTCAGAGTCTATTCCGTCCTTTATTTACCACTTCTTTTTTGATTGATGATTTCATGGATGATAATGATTTTTTTGGTGGTCAAAATATTATTTTAACCAGTGCCTCTAGTAAAACTGCTATAGGATTAGCCGCTTTATTGGCACAAAGAAAAGGAGAAAATAAGCTTAATATCGTCGGTTTAACTTCAAAAGGAAATATGAACTTCGTCAATGGTTTAGGCTATTATGACTGCGTACTTTCTTACGACGAAGTAGCAAAATTGTCTAATACTGAACCAAGTGTAATAGTTGATTTTTCGGGCAATGCACAATTACAAGAAAATTTACAAAGTCATTTAGGCAGTCAATTAGCCTATAATTGTTTAGTTGGCATGGTTGATTGGACGAATAGAGGCGGCGCTAAAAGTGCCGCAACCAATGGTAAATTTTTCTTCGCACCTTCGCAAGCTTTAAAGCGAAATAAAGAATGGGGTGTCGCTGGTTTTCAACAACGAATAGG
>JBGCFJ010000964.1:0-5269 GCA_045106885.1 Saprospiraceae bacterium | reverse complement strand
ATCATGTCTGATGACCATACTTCCCAAGCTTGGGGAATTTATGGCGGTGTCTTAAAAAATTTGGTTAAAAATGATAATATTAAAAGATTGGCAAAAGAGGGCGTCGTTTTAGACAATGCTTTTTGCACCAATTCCATCTGTACCCCTAGTCGAGCAACTATTTTGACGGGACAATACAGTCATCAACATGGGGTCTATACTTTATCAGAAGCACTCGACCCTGACAGTATGAATATCGCCAAGGTTTTGCAAAAAAGTGGATATGAAACAGCTATTATTGGAAAGTGGCATTTAAAAAAACAGCCCACTGGATTTGATTATTTTAAGGTGTTACCAGGCCAAGGTCGCTACCATAATCCCATTTTAAAAACTAAAGAAAATTGGGAAGATGGTAATAAAGGGGGCACCGAACATCAAGGGTTCTCCGCAGATGTGATTGGCGATTTATCGGTTGAGTGGTTAGCAAAAAGAAATAAGGATGAGCCCTTTTTTCTAATGACCCATTTTAAAGCAACTCATGAGCCTTTTGATTTTCCTGCTCGATATTCCGATTCTTATCAAGATGTTGAAATTCCAGAACCCGCCTCTTTATTAGATTTTAGCAAAGCAGATAATGGTCGAACTTTTATTGGTCAAAAATTGGATATTTTAGGACAGCGTTATGTAAATGATACTAAAAATTTAACCGAGGGCAAACCGACCCGCTATCCTGAATTACCGTTTTCATTAGTTGGCTTGGATAAAGTGCAAACCAGAAAAAAGACCTATCAAAAATTCATTAAAGATTTTATGCGTTCGGGGGCAGCGATTGATGATAATATTGGGAAGTTATTAGATTATTTAGCAGCAAATGATTTAGCAGAAAATACAATTGTCATCTATACTGCCGACCAAGGCTATTTTTTGGGAGAACATGGGATGTTTGATAAACGAATGATTTATGAGGAGGCTTTAAGAATGCCTTTTGTAATGCGGTATCCTAAAGAAATTCCAGCGGGTACTCGAAATAAGGATATGGTTTTAAATATAGATTTCCCTGCGCTTTTTGCCGATTATGCTGGCATTCCAAAACCTGCTTTTTTAAAAGGGCAGAGTTTTAGAGAAAATGTAAAAGGCACTACACCTGCCAATTGGCGAAAATCCATGTATTATCGCTACTGGCTACATCAATCGAATCGCCCTGCTCATTTTGGTATTCGGAATGAACGTTATAAATTAGCTTTTTTCTACGGTCAGTCTTTGGGTAAACCAGGCACACATAAAGCGATTACTGCTCCAGCATGGGAATTTTTTGATTTGCAAAAAGACCCTAAGGAAATGTATAATGCTTATGAGGATAGGGCTTATGCCACTATTATTAATGTCATGAAAAAAGAATTGATTCAGCTGCGGAAGGACTGTGGAGATACGGATGCCCCCTACCCTATTATGCAGGAGATATTGCGGGATTATTGGGAATAAATTGATTAAATTAAAAAACAAGTACTATTAAGTCAAAAAAGTATCCTTTTATTTACAAACAATAACTTACTTAAAATGAAATTAAACAATGTATTCTTCCTATTGGGACTTAGTCTATTCTTCACAAACTGTGCAACTAAATTAGCCTCGCTAACCAAATCTGAAAAAACAGACGGTTTTGTCTCCTTATTCGATGGACAATCTTTAGACGGCTGGCATGTATTTAAAAACGGCACAAATTATTGGTCCGTCGAAGATGGGGCAATTGCCTTAAACCCAGGTAAGCAAGGAGGGGATTTGGTAACAGATAAAGCATACGAAAATTACGAACTTAGATTAGAGTGGAAAATTTCTGATTGTGGCAATAGTGGTATTATATATAATGTCAAAGAGGAAGGCTATACAGCCGTATGGAAAACTGGTCCAGAAATGCAAGTACTAGATAATAAATGCCATCCAGATGCAAAAATTAAAACGCATCGAGCAGGCGATTTATATGATATGATTGCTTGTAATGAAGAAACCGTTAAACCAGCAAATGAATGGAATGCTGTACGCTTAATTATCAATAATGGAAAAGTGGAACATTGGTTAAATGGCAAAAAAGTAGTCGAATTTGAAATGTTTAATGATAATTGGACCGCTATGGTTGGCAAAAGTAAATTTAAAAACATGGCTGATTTTGGAACGATTCGCAAAGGTAAAATTGCTTTGCAAGACCATCATGATAAAGTTTGGTATCGCAATATTCGGATAAAGGAGTTATAGCCGTTGCGGGTTGTTGGTTAAAATATTGAATCGGAATATGCTCTGAAGGGATTCGAGTGAAAAACAAAAGGAGTTATTTCAGAATAATACTGAAATAACTCCTTTTATTTTTCTAATAAAAATATTTTAATCAGCTCAGTTTAAAACCATACACTTTTTAAAACGCCGCTTTCAGCGGCTAAAATGAGGGGTTTGGGGTTGGAAAAATTGTATGGTTTCAAATCAGTTCAGAAAAGTATTTTTAGTAGCAAATCATTTAAAATCAGGTATTCAGTAATTAGATTTAAAGCATTTTGAAAAATCAAAAAATATACTAAAACAAGGAAGCACTGGAATTCTTATTTTTTCAAATCCTTCCGCACCAATCCAATAATGTATTCTCTAATCGTCATATCATTATCCATTGCTCGAATTTTAATAGCTCTATGCATAGATTTATAAACATCAACAGTGATTCTAACAATTGGTTCTTTTAGTGGCGGAGGTGGTGGTGCAGCCTTCTTTTCTTTTTTATCGTGAATCATTTTTACTGCCACGTCATCTACTTCTGCCTCTTTTTTGACAACTGTAGCTGGTTTCTTTTTTAGTGGTTTTGCTGTTCCAAGAGATAACTTGGACATATCTATTTTTCCTTTTGCCATAATATTTTAGTTTTAATAAGTTTTTTTAGAAGTAAAAAAATAAAGCATCGGGGGTATTATCCTCCAATAAATCCTAATTCCTCCGCTATTCCCAATACTTCTTTTGTAAATTGGACCACTTCAGCCTTTGCTTTGTCGTCCGAAAATTCATAAACACCTCTTCCATCTACTGCTGATTCTATATAAGCTACTCGTTCTTTAAAGCTACATTCCATGATTGGAATACCATATTTTTCCAAAATACCTTTAATATTTTTATGAATATTAAAGGTGGGAGAGAATTGATTAAAGAAAAAATAAGCTGGAATACTATCTTTAAATTCTTTGGCCTGCTCATATCTTTCCACAAATTGACGCATTGCACGAATATCGTGTGCGCTTGCTAAGGTAGGAATTAACATTAAATCACTAGCTAAGATAATACGAGTCGTCATTTCTGATAAACTAGGCGTTCCATCAATAATCACAAAATCATTATCTAAATCTAATCGGTCTACATTCTTAGTGAGTGCTTTTGCATCAATTACACCGACCGTTAAAATTTGGGGTAAATTTTCATCTCTAACACCAGACCATTCAATACTATTCTGGTTTCTATCCGTATCAACTAGGCAAACTTTATAGCCTAAATGAGCTAAACAAACCGCTAAATTTTGGGAAACAGTAGTTTTTCCAACGCCTCCTTTTAAATTAGAAACACCAATTTTCATAAAAACTTGTTTAATAATTTAGGTAAAATCAGTTTATCAGTCAATAGCTCTTGTTATATTCTATAAATGATTCTAAAAAAATAGGATTCCATTTAAAATACTATAACAAGCTTTATTTTTCTATAAACTGAATGAATAGACAAGGGAATGATTTAGGTATTTAGGATACCAAAAATTAGTACCATGCTATCAGACTGCAATATAGAAAATATTCAGCACATACGGAAATCATCTTTTACGATTTACAGTAAAAAAGTATTTACTGAAATAATGACAATGGCAATAAAGCTAATAAAATCAATCATTTTCATCAATTCTAAAGCCTTATCTCCATAATTTTTTATGGAAAAAAATAAATATTTCTTAAATGTCAAGTCGAATTATTAATAATATCAATTAGATTTTCATATATTAGTAGTGTAATGAGAAGCTAATCCTTCATTAAATACTCATTTCAGTATTTAATAAAAAACTGAGTATTTATTTTACTCTTGTAGGATTTATTAAAGACCTAATAGTTCATTTTTACAGCAGCAATCAGATAAAATTGATTCATTGCTATTCTTCTATAAAATTTTGTCTTTCATCCCTTAATACCAATTACCGTTATCTTATTTTCAATCAGCATTCATTTTTAGGGTATTTATTTCCGTTCTAAGCGTAGATTATCTATTTCCTGACGAAGAGGACAGTTAGAAAAAATAAACGGTAATTAGTGGCTAAAAAACCTTATCCTGAAAAAGCGTCAAGAAGTAAAAAGTATTTCAGTATTTACTGAATGTATTTTAATCCCCCTACCCTCCTCTTTTTTGAAAAAAAGATTTAAATAATTAAAAATCAGTAAATACTGAAATAAGTATTAACTGATAGATATTTTGTAGAACAGGAAATAATGATAGCAATATTTACTTATTTGCACTAAAACTGACAAACGTGTTTACTGATATAAGTAAATCTTCATTTCAGTTTACACTGATTTACTTATTAAAGTGTTTACTGATAAACATTTTTGCAAAACAGGAAATAATGATAACAGTATTTACTTATTTGCACCAAAACTGATGAAAGTATTTACTGATATAAGTAAATCTTTATTTCAGTCTTTACTGTTTTGCTTATTAAAGTATCTACTGATAATTTTTTTTGTAAAACAGGAAATAATGATAACAGTATTTACTTATTTGCACCAAAACTGATAAACGTACTTACTGATATAAGTAAATCTTTATTTCAGTCTTTACGGTTTTGCTTATTGAAGTATTTACTGATATTTTTTTTGTGAAACAGGAAATAAAGATAGCAGTATTTACTTATTTGCACCAAAACTGACAAACGCATTTACTGATATAAGTAAATCTTTATTTCAGTCTTTACGGTTTTGCTTATTAAAGTATCTACTGATATTTTTTTCGTAAAACAGGAAATAATGATAGCAGTATTTACTTATTTGCACCAAAACTGATGAGCGTATTTACTGATATAAGTAAATATTTATTTCAGTCTTTACGGTTTTGCTTATTAAAGTATCTACTGATATTTTTCGTAAAACAGGAAATAATGATAACAGTATTTACTTATTTGCACCAAAACTGATAAACGTATTTACTGATATAAGTAAATCTATATTTCAGTCTTTACGGATTTGATGATTAAAGTATCTGCTGATATTTTTTTCGTAAAACAAGAAAA
>JBGCFJ010000963.1:0-4214 GCA_045106885.1 Saprospiraceae bacterium | reverse complement strand
AATACTTACACCAAATACTTTCCCCAAGGACATCGAAAAAGCAACAGCGCCTAGAGAATCTCCTCCCAACTCAGAATAAGTGTAAGGCTGAGAAATATCTACTTCCTGTATTTTTAAATTAACTGCTAATAATTTAATAATTTTTTCTAGAGTACTTAACGGAGAATTCGGGTCTTTTAAAGCAGCAATATCAGCTTCTTGTTGCTGTGCTTGTTCCTCATAAAGGGTTTCTAACCGCTTGGCATATTTACGTTTAAGTGCTGGTCTTAGGCGTTTTCGTACACTTGATAATAAGCCATTTGCTTGGGTAAATTCTTCTTTTTCAATAATAAAATTTCGAGGAACTTCAAAGCTTTTTAATTCCTTTGCACTGGCAACTTGTTGTAATTCTCGTCTAATTAAGTTAATTAAATTCGCCTCACTATAATCTGCGCCTAACATGGTTTGAACCACTTTTTCTTCGGGTACAACGACGGCTAATAAATAAGACCGAAAAGAATTGCCATAAATATAAATTTGTCGAATAACTGCACTGCCGCCTTCAAAGATAGTTCCCAATTTTCCTGCTGCCACATATTCTCCTTGCGATAATTTCATCACATCTTTTCGGCGGTCAATCACTCTTACATGGTCAGGACCACGTTCTTCGACAATATCGCCAGTAATGGAAAATCCGTCTTCATCAAATAAACCTGCTGTTGCTTCTGGTGCTTTATAATAGCCGCTAATCCCTACCCTACTTTTGAATAATAATTCGCCTCTTGGATAAGGTTTATCGGTTAAATAATATCCCAACTCTGGAACATCTCGCAGTTTATAATCGGTAATCATCGGTCGATTGATGATACCATTCACCGCCACACCGCCCGTTCCAGATTCTGTATTGCCATAGCCATCCAAAATTAATATTTCAAAACATTCTTTGATAAATTTCATAACCGCTGGCGAGGTGGGCGCACCGCCTACAGAAGCCCGAGTCAATCGGTCCCCCAAAAAGGTTTTACTCATTTCTTTTTTGACCATTTCGCTAATAGCCCCTTCATCTCCTTCTCCTTTTTTTACCCTTCGGGTTACTTCACTTTGATAATGTTGGTAAATCAATTCAAAAATTCGTGGAAAAAAGCCCATTTGAGTAGGACGGACAATCCGAATATCCTCAAACAAACTAGACATATCTGGCTTTAACGTAAAATTAAGCGTACCACCTAAACATAGCGTGCCAATTAATCCATTTCGACCAATCAAATGATTTTGTGGAGAAAAAGAGACGGATAAAGAAGGCATTTGCGTCTTTCTGCCACTCCATAATTCCTTCGCTGCACTTTCAGGCATAATCGCTCCTTTCGGTTTTCCAGTACTACCCGAAGAATGAATAATCCCCATCATCCGTCTTTCGCCTTCTTCGCTAGGAGGTAAAAAAGTAAAAGCTTTTTGTTGTCCAAAAGTTAGTAAATCATTGATAGCAATAATTTGGGTAGCTACACCAGATTCGCTTAATTTAGCTTTGGCTGTCTCAAACAATTTCCTTTCTGCGTCTACTTTTTCCTCATAATCAAATACAATTAAACTGCGCATCTTCCCATGCTGAATAACATGGTCAACGGCTACTTCCAAATCTCCAATCGTCGTTGCCAAAGCAGCAGGGTTTGTATTCTCAAAAATCTCATTCAAATCTGCCCCAGAAGTACTACTCTGCAATGGAATCGTCACCGTATAAGCATAAGCACAAGCTAAATCCAAAGTCACAAAATCTATTCCTGTAAAGCCAAGAATGCCGACAAATTCGTTAGGATTTATTTTATGAATTGGATGATGACGCCAAGCATTTGCTAAGGCTTTCAAGCGGTCTTGAAATTTGGTATAGCTTATGGTTTTAAAACTAGGTAAGTAATTTCGTTTATTGCTGCCATCTTCCGTTATAATCTTGTATGCTCGTTCTCCTAAAGCAGGTCTATCACCATAACCAGTCAATGCTGCATCAATCATTCTATCTAGCGTTGGTTCAGCACAGATTGCTGCTCTTACTTCTGGATTCGGCTTTAATTGCTTGATTTGTGGGTCATTTTCCATCATATCTAGCATTCGGAGGACGTATCGCTTTTTTTCGCTTATTTTTTTGGTAGGATTTGACATTATGATTTGAATTGTATTTATGAAGGACAGCTTAAAAGAGTTATTGTAAAAATAGTATTTTTATACTAGATTAATTGAATTTGAAATTCTAAATTGTAGGGAGAGCAGAAGGAATCAATTCCTTAATTCAAATATTTACTGAATTCAATTTTCTAAATTAGCAATTTTTGGAAGCCTATCATTTTAAGAGATTGTATCTAAAGGTGGGTGTATTTTACCTAAAATCATTAACTTACGAATATTAACTACCCCTAATCTATTTAGCTGCAAGGCATCAACAGTTACTTTACCCATCAATGTTTTACCTTTCACTTTCAAAAAATCAGAAGACCATTCGAAGTGTTCTTTCCATTTCTCAATTCTAGGGTTAAAAAGTAAAACTTTTTTATTGGTAGTTTTATCTATAATCCAATTTCTAATTGCTTTCCGACTATTACAACCTCTACAGGCAAGAGCAAGGTTTCTCAAGTCATCTGAACCGCTTTTTGTAACAGGTAAAATGTGTTCAATTTCAAAAGTTTCTAAAGCAACATCTGCACGAGACTGACAGTATTCGCACCGATATTTTGCCCGAATAAAAACGAGTTCTTTTTTCTTTTTAGGAATATATTTTCTAGGCATGAGTAGGAGCAAATTCCTTTAATAGAATATCCAATGGTTGCTTTCTAATTTCCGTTAATTGTAATAAATATTGTAGCCTTTGAGCATCTAAAGTTTCAAATTGATTTGTTAGAGTCAATAATTCCTTCTGTTCGGTGTCTGTTAACACTTGATTAGTCATCTTTAAACGTAAAGCTTGGTAACGTTTACTTAATTTAGTAGGATAAATAGATTTTATTTTTTTAATTAAAGAAGACTCTTTAGAAGCTTTTTTTTGCTTTTTAGCAAGAATACCTGCTACTTCTTGCATAAATAATTCAATATCCTTAGCATCTAATTTAGATATGCCATCAAGTATTTCCCGTAAACCTAGTTTTAGGTTTGATTTAATTTCTACATGTGCCATTAGCTTATTCTTTTAAACAAATATACTAATTTTATGGAATAGAATTCATATATTTAAGCTATTGTACTAAAATTGACAACTCTTTTTTACTCCCCAAAATAAGCCTTCCCCCGCAAGACCTTCCCTGCCCGAATATCAAAATATTCCCCATTCTTCACCACCACTTGCCCATTAATCAACACATAATAAATCCCTTCTGGATATTGATGTGGATTTTGGAAATCAGCTTTATCAATAATAGTCGCAGGGTCAAAAATAGTAATATCAGCGTAGTTACCTGTTGCCAAAATTCCTCTATCCGTCAAACCCATTCGTTTAGCAGGTAAAGCGGTCATTTTATGAATAGCTGTCGGCAAATCCAAGACCTTATCTTCTCTCACAAATTTGCCTAAAACCCTTGGGAAAGTACCAAAAGCTCTTGGATGCGGATGCCCCTTTCCGAAAGGCGTTAATCTACCATCAGAAGCAATCATCGTTTGAGGATGCTGCATAATTCTAGCAACATCTTCTTCGTTCATGGCATGAAAAATACAACTAGCACCTCGATGAATTTGGGCTTGAATAATTAATTCTGCCCCATTTTCAGGGGTGGGTTCCAGTCCTTCGGAAATTGCCCAATCGTAGAGGGTTTTGCCTTCAAATTCTGGTTTCCAATTAAATTTAGAAAACTGGACTCTTTTTAAATCATTCCCTCCACGGTCATTAATAATATTAAAAATAATGCCCTTTTTGATACTATCTCTCAAGGCAGGATTTTCACATCTTTCGGCAAAGGCTTTATAGCGTCCACCCGCCATGGACCACGAAGGAATTAGAATACTCAAAGAGGTATAACTAGCAGTATAAGGATATTGGTCAATCATGACATCCAAGCCTTTTTTTCTAGCTTCGCTGACCATTTTTGTGGTGGTTTTACTACTGCCCCACATTGGTTGTCCGACTACTTTATGATGGGTCAAGACAACTGGAATGTCGGCTTGTTCCGCAATATCAATGGCTTCTTGGACACCACTTAATAATTGCAAGCCTTCTTCTCTTAAATGAGAGGTATAAATGCCCCCCATAGCACCCGCTA
>JBGCFJ010000962.1:0-6269 GCA_045106885.1 Saprospiraceae bacterium | reverse complement strand
CAGGCGAAAGCATTAAACGGCACAATTAAAAAAGGGGCAAAGGGAGAAATGGTATTTTATTTTAATGTCTTTTATAAAGATGCTAATAACAAAACGATTTCAGAGGAACAAGCTAAAGCACTAAAAGCAGCAGGGCAGGATTTTAAGAAGTTAAGTACCCTTCGTTATTTTCATGTTTTTAATGTGGCAGATATAGAAGGTATTGAGTTTAAAATTCCACAAGTTGAGTTAAAAGAAAATGAGCAAATAGAAAGGTGCGAATCCATTATTAAGGATATGCCTAACCGCCCAGAAATTCAGTTTAATAATGCTAACGAGGCTTATTATAATGCTTTGCAAGACTTTATAAATATGCCAGATATCAAGCAGTTTACTAGTTCAGCAGAATATTATACCACTTTATTTCATGAGGCTATTCACGCCACAGGACACAAAGAAAGATTAAACCGAAAAGGCATAACAGAGCCTAATAAATTTGGTTCAATTCCATATAGTATGGAAGAACTCATTGCAGAAATGGGCGCAGCATTTTTAAGTGCCGAGGCAGGAATTAACTATGGGGAAATAGTAGAAAATAATGCAGCCTATTTGCAAGGATGGCTTAACAAATTAAAGGAAGATAAACGCTTTATTTTCAAAACGGCAGGAAGGGCACAGCAAGCCGCAAGATATATCTTAGGAAATAACGAATAAAAGCCAGTTCATTTTGAGTCGCTCCCCGTTTTGCTTTTAGTGAAATGGGGAGCTTTTATGAGTGCTTTTTTGTGAAATTATGGCGGGTTTGGATTTGGCAGACTTATTATTTTAGTCTAAAATAGCCAAATCCAAACGGGTTTTGGCAGAACAGGCGCATCGAGCAACCTGTTCTGCCAATCCTGTTTTCTGAAAATTTTACTAAACAAACCTAAATTCCGAATTATTAAGGCTATTTCTAAGCTCCATTCATTTTATCCCCACAATCGCTCACTAACAATCCGAGCGCCTTCTGCCATAGACGCCAATTTAGCATAAACTATATCTTCATCTACTGCACCAAAACCAGCGAAAGTCGAAAAGCCACAATCCGTTCCTGCGATAACTCGTTCTTTGCCGACAATATTCGCAAAGCGTTCCAATCGTTGCGCTACTAATTCTGGATGTTCGATAAAGTTGGTCGTGGAATCTAAAACACCTGGGATTAAAATCTTATCATCAGGAATTTTAGTATCTCTAAAAGTAGTCCATTCGTGTGCGTGACGAGGATTAGAGGTTTCAAATAATAGCCCCTGTGGTTTAGCTTTCAAAGCAATTGGTAAAACTAAACTCATTGGCGCATCATGATGGTGAGGTCCTTCATAATTACCAAAACATACGTGCATTCTAGCTTTGTCGCCTGGAATATTCCGCATAGCATGGTTTAAAACTTCCACATGCTGCTCTGCTAATCTTACATAATCTGCCTCTGATTCATTTTTGAAAATCATGTGTCGACCCAAGCCTAAGTCTGGAGAATCTAATTGTAAGATAAAACCAGCTTTTACAATCGCCTCATACTCTACACGCATTGCCTCTGCCAATGCCTCCAAATATTCATCTTGTGTTTTGTAATGCTTATTTGGTAAAAATAAAGCAATCACCCCAGGAGATGCAGCATTCATAAAAGCATCTGTTGGTTGGTGCTTATCTAGAGCTGCTTGAAAGTTGGCAATATCCGCCTCTAATGGCAAGGTACTTTGCACTTCAATTGCTGATACACAACAAGGTCGAGAATAAGTAGGCGTTCCACCACCTTTAGCCGCACGCTTTAAAAAGCCAGGAAATTCTTCCAAATCTTTTGGTGCATTTCGTGGGCTATCTCCTGCAAAACCAGTAATTCGGTCTTTGATATAAGTGGCATAACTAATCTTACTCATTTCTCCATCACTTACTATATCTACGCCAACTTCTTTTTGTCGAGCCACTACAGCGTCAACCGCCTCCTTAATAGTGTGGTCAAATAGTTCTTCATCAACGCCTTTGCCCTGTTCTTTGGCAAATACTAAATCCGTTACTGCTTTAGAACGGGGTAAACTTCCTACGTGGGTCGTTAAAATACGGTCTGTACTGGTTTTCATATTATTTTAATTTATTGTTTGTTTGTTTGTTTGTTTGGGCAATCCCTTGTGGTTGCCCTATGTCGCAAAAGGGCAACCACAAGGGATTGCCCATACATAGCTCCTATTTAACCCTGTAATTTTACATCAATCACCACTTTCTCCAAACCCTCCAAAACAAAAGGCGGCTCATAATCCCGACTAATAGGCGCATGCCGATTCTCTCCACATCGCAAACCAGAATTAGGCGTATAAATTTCCCACATTCGAGGCAATTGTCCTTGCCCAATGATGGTATCTGCTAGTAAAAGCGTAATATCGGCCGTTCGGTCGCCCGTCTTCTTCATTTGTAGGGTAATCGTATGTTTTCCTTTGGAAATGCGAATTGTTGATTGCACGACCGTCACATCTTTTCGCACATAGGTATAGCTAAAAATGACAAAGCCATCTTTCATATATAACTCATACCCAGCACCGCTATCTCCAGAGGATAAAATAACTCCGTTCGATTTATCGGTGTTAAAATCCACTTCCACTTTCCAATGACTATTATATTGAAAAATATCAGGTGCCGATAAACGGTCTAAACGAGTCATGCCTGGGAAAAAATAATATCGTGCTTTTGCGGGTGGAACTGCCGCTGCGTATAACTTAATGGTATCATCATCCATTGGCAAAATATCATAACGTTCTGCCTCTTGAAACCAAATATTAATGAGGGCTTGTAATTTTTCTGGTTGGGAGTCTGCTAAATTATTGATTTCTGCAAAGTCATTTTCAATATGATATAACTCCCAAATATCTTTATCAAAAGGGTCGCCTTGCTTATGTCGAGTAACGGCTTTCCAGCCATTGACCCAAATAGCCCTATCTCCTAAAGTTTCAAAATACTGCACTTCCTTTCGAGTTGGCATTTTAGGCGTATCAAAGGCGTAGGCAAAACTTGTTCCTTGAATAGGCAAGATGTCTTGGTGATTGACGGTACTCGGAAAAGGTTGATTGATTAAATCCAATAGGGTCGGGACGATATCAATCACATGATGATATTGCTCACAAATCTGATTTTGTGGCAATTGCCCATTTCCCCAATTCATAATTAAAGGCGCACGAGTACCACCGCCATAAGTATCCGCCTTATACCATTTCAAAGGCGTATTACTCACCTGCGACCAACCAGTAGAAGACCCACCATAAGAATCATCTGTTCCCATCGAATCTAACAAAGCCATTTTCTCGGCAAAAGGTTCTGGTCCTAAATAAGAAATTCGACGGACATCAATACTTGGAATGGGCGCACTTCCTGGAGCTGCCCCATTATCTGAAAGCACTAAAACAATCGTATCATCAAATATATCTTCTGCTTTTAAGAAATCCACGATTTGCTGTAAAGCGGCATCGGTATGTTCTAAAAAAGCCGCATAAATCTCCTGCCCTCTAGTGACCAATTTCTTTTCATCTCCATTCAAATCCGACCAAGGCGTCACATTGGGATTCAAAGGCGATAATTCCGTGTTTTCTGGAATAATGCCTAGTTCTTTCTGTTTTTTAAACCGTTTTTGTCGAGCGACTTCATAGCCTTCATCGTATTTACCTTTGTGCCTGCGAATGTCATCACTCGGTGCATGCAAAGGAAAATGACAAGCCCCAAAAGCCATATACATTAAAAATGGATTTTCTGGAGTTGCCGCTAAATGGTCTTGCAGATATTCTACCCCTCTTCGAGCCAAATCGGTACTCAAATGATAATTATCGCTTTTATCTGGATACGCCGCTACCGTATTTTCAAACATTTCGGGATGCCAATGGTCCATCGCATTGCCATGAAACCCATACCAACGGTCAAACCCTCGACCATTTGGCCAATGGTCAAATGGGCCTGTCGCATTTTGGTCTGCCAAAGAAGATAAATGCCATTTGCCCAAGGCTAGGGTAGAGTAGCCTTCAGGTTTTAGAATCTCTGCTAAAGTCGCCGCATCTTGTCGTATCCAACCTTTATAGCCTGGATGGTCTCGTCCCCATTCGGCAATATTTCCGACCCCTACTGCATGGGCATTTCTGCCTGTCAACAAGCATGCACGAGTAGGCGCACATAATGCCGTCACATGAAAATTATTGAATCGAGTGCCATTGGTTGCCAATTCATCCATACACTTCGTCTGTAATTCTGAGCCATAACAACCCAAATCTGCAAATCCTACATCGTCTAATACTGCAATTAAAACATTTGGTTTTTTGTTCAATTTCCTAGGCGTAAACCCATTGCCAACAGCCGTTAAATTGGCGGTTTTTTGTGGAAAATCAAAGGCGGTTTTGTTGCAGCCTAAAGCGGTGCCTGCGGAGGCAGCAGCGGATAATTGGAGGAATTTACGACGGTTTAAGTTGGTGGATTTGGACATTTTTGCCGATTTAGTAGGGAGTTAGAAATAAAATGTGTAGGTTATAATTTGCTAAATCCCTTGGGTATTATACGACAATTATAAGGAAAGTTTATAAAATATTTTATTAATTATAATGTTTTTTAGAAAAAAATTTAGGAAATAAGAATTTCCTTAACCATTTAAAACCTCAATTCGGCTAAATAGGCTTAAAAGTGAATCAATTAAGGAACAAATTTTTGAAAATTTTATCTTCAAAACAATATCCTTCATTTTTTCAAAATATCTAGCTCATCCATTCCTACAAACTCCACAAAAACCAATCCTCCAACAGCCCCTTCAAATACTGCAAAAACCTAGCAGCATCCGCCCCATTTATCGCCCGATGGTCAAAACCGATAGTAATAGGCATACATAAGCGTGGCTGAAAACTTCCATCTACCCAAATAGGTTCTAAGCGACTAGCAGCGACCCCTAAAATAGCTACTTGTGGGAAATTAACTATTGGAAAAATAGCAGTTGTTCCGATACCGCCCAAATTAGAGATGGTAAAAGTAGCGCCTTCTAAATGGGTGGTATTTAATTGTTTAGCTTTTGCTTTTTGGGAAATTTCTTTTAAGGCAATGGAAATTGCGGTTAGACTCTTTTGATTAGCGTCGGCTATTTTAGGAACTAACAATCCTCTTTCGGTATCAACGGCAAATCCGATATTAATATACTCCTTGTATATTATTTCGTTGGTTTCGGGGTCGATACTTGCATTAAATAAGGGGAATTTTTCTAAGGCTTTAGCCACTACTTTAATTAAAATAGCGGTTATCGTTAATGCGCCTCCTTGTTCCTTTACTTGATTTTTATACGTTTGACGTTTAGTCTCTAAATCCGTAATGTCAATTCTTTCTTGTAGCCAAGCATGAGGAATTTGGCTCCATGCTGTGGTCATATTGCTACTAGTAGCTTTCGAGATACCAGACATGGGTTGCCGACGAATCGTTCCCCATTTTTCAAAATTAGGTAATGGAACGGCTGGGGCGATTGTATTCGATTTTTGTTGATTGACCTTTTTAGCAAAATCTTTTACATCTTGCATCGAAATCCGTTTGCTAGGTCGAGTAGTCGTAATTTCTGAAATACTGATGCCAATTTCCCTAGCAAACTTTTTAGCTAAAGGAGAGGCACGAAAACCGCCTTTTGCTTTTGCTGGTTTCGACTGAATTTCAAGCCGATTATTTACAGGCGCAGGAGTTTGTGTTGGAGTAGCGACTTGTTCTATGATGACTTCCTTCGTGGGAGTAGTTGTTTTATTTACGGGTGCTAATACCTCGACATCCGCAGTAGTTTCGGCAGAAGAGTCAACCTGAAAAATAGGTGTACCTTCTCCAATTTCCTGCCCCACTTCTACTAAAATGGCTTTGACAATGCCTTCGTATTCAGCAGGCACTTCGGCAGTTACTTTATCTGTTTCCACTTCCATTAATGGCTGGTCCAATTGAATCGAATCACCGACTTTTACCAAGATGGAGATAATCGTTCCTGTTTCTACACTCTCGCCTAATGATGGTAAGGTTATTTCTTTCATTTTGAGTAGGAATTTTTTAAATAGATGAATTGAGGATAACCTCAAATGATAACCAAAAACTCCAGAGGAGTGATGCTGTTTGTAGAAAATGATTCATAAATATTCCTAAGGTCTAGAAGACCGGCCCTGTTTTAACGGTGTCGGTCTTCCAGACCTTTGACTTCGAGGCGATTATCCGTTTTTCTACAAACAGCGTCGGTCTTCTAGACCTTTTGTTTATTCAGATTGGGGTTAATCAGCTGG
>JBGCFJ010000961.1:0-3350 GCA_045106885.1 Saprospiraceae bacterium | reverse complement strand
CATTTATACCGCAACAAATCACACCACAGGGCAAATAGTACAACAATCATTTGATATTTTAGTCAATAGAGTACTAGACCCATTCCCACTTTGCCCACAAGATATAGAAATTCAAGCAGATGGAACCGTAATGAATGACCCGCTTGGTTTCATTAATGACGTCAGAACCGATACTTGTGGTAGGTATATTATTACCTTTAATGATATTCAAGTAACAAATGACTGTGGAGTTATTAGACAACAGGTAGGAGGTCCGACCAGCGGAAGTGAGTTTACTTTTGGTACAGAAATGATGGAATTTTTAATTATTGATACGCTGGATCAAGATACTACTACTTGTATTTTCCAAATAAAAGTTAGTGAAACGGGAGAACTAGAAGCCCTAACTTTAGATAATCCAACTTGTGCGGGGTCAGACCTAAGGCTATCGGTTAATGAATTGATTGGCGGAACTTACCAATGGTCTGGACCAGGTGGTTTTATTGCCAATGTGCAATCACCTACTATCCCTAATGTCATGACTCAGAATTCGGGCGAATATATCGTGAAAGTTATTTCTACTAATGGCTGTACGATTAAAGATTCTATTATGGTCGGTATTTTATCTGGCCCAGAAATAGCAGCAATGGGAGATGGATTGACTTGTGTAGGAGGAGATGATACCATCCGCTTATTTGTCAGCCCCGTAGGCGCTATTCCTGTACAGAACTATCAATGGAAATTCCCTGATGGAGATAGTACAGATTTCCAAAACCCAATAATTCCGAATGCAACGATTGTCGATGCTGGACAATATATCATCACTGGTACTTCTAGTAATGGTTGTTTTGATACAGATACTGTAGTGATTGGCCCAGCAGGCGTGATTATGCCAACCATTATGAGTGATGCAACGATGGACATACTTTGTGCCAATTCTTTTGTTACTTTGACGGGTACGGCTTATGATGGAATTGTAACGTATAGCTGGACTGCTTCAGCAAATGCAGGATTACCAGCCAATATAGACACCAATGCCATTACGGTTATGCCAACAATGCCAGGGACTTATATTTACGCTTATACGGCTAATTTGGATGGCAATTGTACCATTGATACAGGAAGGATTACTTTAGTGGTAGGAGATGGAACAGGCGTGATTACATTAGGAAGCAATGGTCCTTTTGACTGTGCAGACCCTAGCGGTACGATTAACCTAACCGCTAATGGAGGAACGAATGTACAAACTTACGTCTGGACAGGGCCGAATGATTTTGTGTCAGCTGAGCAAAATCCAATTTTACCCATTACGAATGAAGCGGCTGGGACTTATATAATGACTGCAACTTCTCCTGAAGGATGTACTTCTACGGATAGTATAGCTATTATGATTAGGACGCAGGGAACAGAACCGATGATTACGCCTTCAGTTGGAATTATTAATGCTGGTAGTCTAAATGTTTGTGAAGGAGATGCACTAACATTACTTGCAGATGCGATTCCTGGAGCTGATTATATTTGGAAAAATTTGTCTGATGGTACGACTGTTAATAGTCAATCTATCACTATAGATAATGTCACATTAGACGATGCTGGAAGTATTTATGAATTAGTCGTGGTAGAAGGTACTTGTCTTTCGCTTCCATCACGTGTCTTACTAGATGTTTTAACAGAACCAGTAGCGAATAACGACAGTATCAATGTAATCCGAAATCAAGCATTAACTTTTAGTGTCATAGATAATGATGAATTATTACCAGGAGCAGCATTTACGATAACTAAAATCTTAGATGCAGATAATGGTACTTTAGTTAATAATAATGACGGCACATTTACCTATACACCAGATAACAATTTTGTTGGGATGGACCAAATAGCTTACGAAGTATGCTACATGGATTGTCCAAATTTATGTGATATGGGCGTGATGACTATTCGAACAGAATTTCCATCTGACCCTTGTGTCGTACCAACGTTCATTTCGCCGAATAATGATGGTTTTAATGATGCCTTAATTATTTCTTGTGTAGCTAATCCACCTAAAATTGGCAGTGAATTAATTGTATTCAACGAATGGGGTTCAGAAGTCTTCCGAGAATCTCCTTACCAAAACAATTGGCAAGGTACTTATAACGGACAAAATTTACCTGACGGCACTTATTACTATATTTATAAAGAAGATAATGATGACAATGATCCAATAAAAGGATATGTCACCATATTTAGATAAAATAGTCATTAGTCATTAGCCATTAGTCATTGGTCATTGGGGAGTTCCTTTAATGACCAATGACCAATGACTAATGATGCTATGACCAACAACTATCCCAATTATGAAAAGATTTTTGTACCTTTTCTTATTTATAACACTTGTTTGGACGACAGGCAATGCGCAACACGAAGCGCATTATACCCACTTTATGTATACCAAACAATTGATTAATCCTGCTTATGTAGGGTCGAGTGGAATGCCTAGTTTTATGGGTTTGTACCGAAAGCAATGGATTGGATTTGATGGTGCGCCAGAATCTCAACTATTGACTTTTAATGCACCATTTTTTGACTCTAGAGTGGGCTTTGGTGTAGCCGTTTCTCGCCAAATAACGGGAGATTTTGAAGAGTATTTTGGCAATCTATCTTATAGTTATGATATGATTAACCAAGATGATTTGAACTTGCGAATTGGCATAATGGGCACACTCAAATATTTAGGCTTAAATATTAATGGTCCTGGGTCTGCTATTCGGAATCCATCTGACCCAGTAGCTAGTTTAATCAGTGGAGATGATTTCTCTAAAGTGGGTGGAAATGTTGGTGCTGGATTATATTTAAATATTAAAGATGCTTATATTGGTCTGTCCGTTCCAAATATCATAACTAGACAATTAGGAACAGATGTGAGTCAAAGACCAGCAGAAGAAAATCCTCATTTTTACGGGATGGCAGGAGCAATTATTCCAATTCCAGAATCTTCTTTTAGTATTTATCCAAATGTATTGTTCAAATATGTAGAAAATGCCCCCTTTTCTTTAGATATAAATTTAAGTGCTATTTACAATAATGTGTTCACATTTGGAGCGTCTTATAGGTATGGAGAAGTAAACGGAGATTCGGTAGACTTTTTAGCACGGTATCAAGTTTCTCCAGCATTTGGTTTGGGGGTTGCTTATGATTTGCCTATTTCGGATATTAGAGATTATAATAGCGGCAGTATTGAATTAATGATGTCCTATAATATTGGAGGAAAAGGTAAGAATGGTGACCCAGATATGACCAATCCAAGATTCTTTTTCTAGTCATTAGTAGATTAGACTTTAGTCATTTGCGATGCATCCACAATGACTAAAGTCTAATCTACTAATGACTATTGA
>JBGCFJ010000960.1:0-6164 GCA_045106885.1 Saprospiraceae bacterium | reverse complement strand
TTCATTTCTTCATAATATTCCAATACAATAGATGGGTCTCCGTAATAAAGGTAATTATACCAAGGTAAATAAATAGTCGCTATCCCCCAATCTAACTTTGCAATCGTTGAAGTCCGTTTCCCTGGGGCAATCATGGTAGGTACATTAAATACGAATTCTGGATTATTCTTTCCTTTTACAGGGCGCATTTGGGTACGAATATCCTCCATGTATTTCTTATAGAAATTTGCCATTTCATAATTGTACAAAGCATATTCGCAAAAAGCATGGGCATCACCCAACCAACCACATTTTTCTCGGTGCGGACAATCTTCTGGAATACCATGCAAGTTGTCAATAATCGTCCATTTACTAATGGTATCCATTTTGTTAAGTAGAGCGTCTGAACAGACAAAACTTCCCTTTTCGGCTACATCGGTGGCTACCAATACGGCTTTAATGGATGCGCTACTGGGTTTTTCGGAAACGCCTGTTATTTCTACATAGCGGAAACCGTGGTAAGAAAATTTAGGTTCCCAAGTTTCTGTTCCTCCTCCTTTACAGATATATTTTAATAATTGTGGCATTCCATTTGCGCCTCCACCTGTTGAACCAGGATAAATATTATCTCCATTTTGAGTTAATGCTTCCGTTGGAATAATTTCAATGACTTGCCCCTCTTTTTCATTCACGGTAATCTGTACCCAGCCTGCTATATTTTGTCCAAAATCTACAATCCAATTACCCGTTGCCCGTGACTTAAATACTTTTTGAGGAACTAAGTCCTGTAGCTTTCTGATGGGCGGCATTTCCTGTGCGCTTATCCTGTTTAATTTAGGCGTGATTGTTTTTGCATTCGACCATTTTGAATCATCATATCTAAGCGTATTCCAACCATTAATTTCAAAACGGGCATCATAAGTGTCCCCGCCATAAATATTATCAAACACAATTGGCCCTGTACTATTTTTCCAATTTTCATCTGAATAGAAATCAGTTTGTGTGCCATCTGTATAAGTGAGCTTAATTAAAAGTCGTGCAGCGGGTACGCCATAGGATAAATCTTTTTCCGATTCAGGGTCATTCTTCCATGAAATATTTTGTCCATAGAACCCATTTCCCACAATCAAACCAACTGCATTTTTTCCTATTTTTAACTGCTTGGTTATATCGTAACTAACATAATAGGTTTGCTTATCATAATTGGAGGGAGCAGGGTCTAATACGTGGTCGCCTGTTTTTTCGCCATTAATATACAACTCATAATAGCCCAAACCGCAAATGTAGGCACGAGCACTTTTTATGGTTTTATCGGTGGTCAATTTGTTCCGAAAGTAGCCAGCAGGGTGACTAGTAACCATTACAGGTTCTTCCATCTTGCCCGTTTTATATTTCCGAAAACGATGTTCCGATGTTCGGGTATCTTTTGCCAAAGTAATCCATTTGGCCTTGCCCCAGTTCTCTTCAGTCATTAGTCCCATCTCAAAGGTATGGATAGGCGACCAATTAGATGCCTTTCCTTTTTCGTCCCATATTTTCACTTTCCACCAGTATTTTTGAGTAGGTAATAATTGCCTACCCAAATATTTTACATGAGCAGACTGTGTGCTATTTACTTTTTCAGAATTCCAAAAATCTGCCTGCTTTTCATTCAAAAATTCAGGCTGTGATGCGACTAAAACCTGAAAGGCAGTTTGGGCTCTATTAAAACCATCTGCATTAATTATCCATGACAATAATGGTTGTTCGCTCTCAATAGCTATTGGATTTGACTGTGCATTACAAGTAAGGGACTCAAATGCAATTGGTTGAGCAATTAATGGATAGCTCAAAAAAAAGAGCAAAATGGTGAGTGGAATGAATCTATTTAGCATGATGTTACTTTTAGTGTTTTGATTTTTCCAATTAATTGATGCCCTTTTTCTTCTGCAAATACCGACTAAACACCAAGAACAAAACACCACATAACAACCAAGCAGGTAAAGTCAGAAAAGATAAAAAGATGCCTTGGGAAATAGACAAAGTATAGAACAATCCAAAACTAATCGCCCAAGCTAATAGCACCGCCCAGTTAAAAGAAACGCCAGCTTTTTCTGCATAATTTTTCACGACGCTAAATTGTTCGGCAAAGAAATGCTCAAAAACTATAATGGCCCCTATGGGTGCTAGAATAAATCCGTAGAGTGCAACAAAACCTAATAATTTCATTGCAAAAGCAGGAAACAAACCAGCAATAGTAGCAATTGTTCCAGCCAATATGGTTACCCAAAAAGTAGAGGCTTTGGGCATAATCGCTTGAAAAGCTAAACCTGCACGGTAGATAGTCGGATTGGCAGTTGTCCAACCTGCTAAGACCACAGCAATGATTCCAAAAACGCCA
This sequence comes from Saprospiraceae bacterium, assembly GCA_045106885.1. Classification (GTDB taxonomy): domain Bacteria; phylum Bacteroidota; class Bacteroidia; order Chitinophagales; family Saprospiraceae; genus JAFMDF01. The sequence goes on along the minus strand of JBGCFJ010000960.1, from coordinate 3,805 downwards.
ATTGCATTATACGCTAAAGGACCAGGGGCAACAGGTGGTGCCTCCCCATTCGCTAAGAAAGCTTGTGCTTCGGGCGTTTTTACATAAACCGCATATAATAAAGCTGCGGCAATCCACGCCATGTAATGACCAACGTACATACCTGCAGCCGTCATCCAGCCCGATTTAGCATTTTTTGCAAACCTAAACACGGAAAGGTCAGACATCCCAATATGCATAGCAGCATTGGCAAACCAAGACCAAATAGCAACATGCCAAAAGGTATATTTTAATTGTCCTGGAAAAGGCTCACTCCCTTCGCCCCAAATATTCCAAAAGTCATCAAAACTATGAACTTCCAACTGACCAAGTGCGACAATACCACAAGCCAAAAAGGCTAAAACAATAATTGGAGCCATCCAATTAGCTGCTTTGGAGACGGTATCATAGCCCTTAGAAGCAATGAGCGAAATTACAGCACCCACCAATAAGACGATGATAACCCACGTTGCACTATTGGGCATGGTGTCGGTTAATTTTGGCATTTCCATATTGAAAGGAATCCCAATAGCCGTGGCGGAAACAGTAATCATAGCACCTGCCAAAAAACAAAATAAGATGCCATTGGCTAGGTTATAAAAAATAACCAGATTTTTACCGCAAATTTTTTCTAACTGATAATAAAGGGTGAGTCGGTTTTTTACCGCAATTTCAGCAGTCAAAAATCGCCACGATAGTACCGCCATTAAATTTCCTAAAAATAAGCCCACTAATAAATCAAAGGCACTTACTCCTGCTGTCAAAAATAATGGACCAATCATGAATTCTGTACCCGCAGCATGTTCGCCCGCATACATCCCTAAAAAACTTTTCCAGCCTTTTAATTTAGATTGGGGAACGGGTTGACGTTCGTATTCTTCGGATTGGGTGTTTTGGTTTTCGTCTGTCATATTTTTTTTAGATGCGAGAATGGAGAACAGAGACATAACACGTCTCTATTCTCTACTCCCTGTTCTCTATTCTTAAGAAATCAAATGTTGAGGTAAATCTGCTACATTTTCACAACCCAACTGCTCCATAATCTGCTGGAACTGGGTTTTTAAAATGGACATTGTATGATGCCCTCCTTTTTTTCCTAAAGCGGCTACTCCATACATGAAAGACCGACCTAAAAAGGTGAAAGCTGCCCCCGATGCAAGTGTCCGAGCAATGTCAGGCCCAGACCGAATACCACTATCCATCATCACCGTAATTTGGTCTCCATATTTAGCTGCAATACTCGTCAAAGGTTTAATAGTTGCTTGTCCTGCATCTAATTGTCGTCCACCATGGTTGGAAACAATGACACCATCCAAACCTAATCTAATCGCCTTCTCCGTATCTTCTTCACTAGCTACTCCTTTCAATACCAATTTACCTTTCCACATATCTCGAATCGGTTTGATTTTTTCTTCATTCATGCGACCTGTAAACGTTTTATTCATAAACAGCCCTAAATGTCGAAGACTCATGCCTTTAGGAATGTAAGGTTTCAAGGTCTTAAATTCTGGTTGACCTGCCAATAAGGTGTTGATAGCCCAATTAGGACTACCGACAATTTGCATCATATTAGAAAGGGTCATTTTGGGTGGAATTGCCAAGCCATTTTTTATTTCCTTGGGTCGATAGCCAAAAGTGGGCGTGTCAGACAATATGACCAAAACGGGATATTCTGCCGCTGCCGCCCGCTCAATCAGCTTATCTCTTAGGTCATTTTCAGTAGGGTGGTATAATTGAAACCATGCTTTTCCCTCGGTTAATTCGCCCACCGTTTCAATATCTGCTGTACCGACTGTACTTAAAATAAAAGGTAAATTATGTTGATGTGCCGCTTTTGCTAAAATCTCAGTTGCTCTAGGCCACATTAACCCTTGCAAACCAATCGGGGCTACGCCAAAAGGAGCATCGTAGGTATGACCAAATAAGGTGGTTTTTAAATTAGCGCCTTTATAATCTTTTAAATACCAAGGCTTTAATTCTAATTTTCTAATGTCTGTTGTATTCTTTCTTAAATTAATTTCCTGATTGCATCCACCATCTAAGTATTCAAAGGCAAAACGAGGGATACGTTCTTTCGCTCGATTTCTTAAATCATCAATAGACGGATAATTTGGATTGTAGCTTAAAGTCATAATTGCTGCTTTTTCATAGCGTATTGCTTTTTCAGAAAATTACTTTTTACTTTTTTGTTTTGAACCACTATGGCTGCGCCCAATGCAGACCCAAGCGGGGCTTGAGTCGTTTGTATTTTATAGTCTTTAAAATGAAGTAACAGTAATTTTATAAAAAGGTCATTATCGGCAAATCCGCCATCAATGTAGATTTTCTTAATTTTTGTTTTTTGGATGGCTCTTTCGGCAAAACTAATTTGCTCCTTCACCAATTCTATCATTAATTGATGGTAGGCAATTTCATAATTATCAAAGTATTTTAAATCTGTTTTTTGGGGTTGTTTTCTTTTAGAATTAATAGAGGCTAAGGTGAAATAGTTTTTTGTTTGTTTACTTAAGCTCTTGTAAATATTAGGATTAAACTTAATTTGTTTAATTAAATCTCGGTCAATTTTATAATACTGAGCTAATTTTTTTATCTGTACTTTATATTCGTTTCCTAAAAATAAACGACTCGCTCTAACTGGTTGTCCATCAATCTGTAAATAATTTAAACAATCACTTTTCAAATCTTTTTTGGTCAACAATCGCTTACTAAAAGGATTGAGGGCAATACTCCAAGTACCTGTTGATAATAATAAAAATGGGTTTTGCGTAGCACTTAAATAGGGTAGAAGGGCTGCCGAACTATCATGAATACCTACTCCAACAGTTACCTGTTTACCCGCTATTTGGGTATTGATACTCGTATTGGTTGCTACAATAGGAGCTAGTTTTTTGTGGATGCCTTCTTCATATACCCATTGGTGATATTTTTTTTGTTCATAATCCCAAAGACTGGTATGGCAACCGATACTGGTAAAATCACTTAAAGGAATACCCGTAAATAAATAGCTTAGATACTGTGGAAAATGTAAGGAGTATTGAATTTTATTATAAACTTTTGGATTTGCTTGTTTTAACCAATACAGTTGTAAACCTGAATTAAGCATCCCTGAAGGAGGCGAGGCAGTAGCTTGAGCAATTGCTAATTCCCCACCATATTTTTTATGGAATGCTTTTAAGACTTTGGTAGGGTATGGCTTTAAATAATTATATAAAGGGCAGAGTGCTTGTCCATCTTTGTCTATATGTACAAAGCTAGCCCCGTAAGTAGAAAAATTAAGGTATTGAATATCAAATCCCTTACTTTTCAATAGCTTTTTAGCCGTTTTTTTCACCCAATTAGTGATAGCAACTAAATCATCACAAGGAAAACCATCGGCATCTTTTATTTCTTCAAATCGAACATATTCTTTCCAGACCTCTTGATATTTTGCATCAAGAAGGAAACACTTTTTATTCGTTTTTCCTATGTCGAAGATTAGGGTGTGTGGCATTTCGTTTTAGTAAAAAATCTAGTAGATTCTTGAGTTTAAAATTTAAAGTCCACTTGCGATTGAATGCGCTCCTCGTTCTTTAATCAATGTTTCCCGTACAGCCATTTGTCGATAAAACCCAATCGGGTCCATCGCACCACCACTCAATCTCCTAGCTTCCGCTAATAATGGACGGACATCTGTTCGATAAGCAGCTTGCAAAATTTCCTGACAATGTACCACATCATTTTCCATTTGTGCGGTGGTTAATGCTGTTCGGTCAATCAATAAAGCTTGGGCATAAGCAATCCGAATGGC
>JBGCFJ010000096.1:0-10061 GCA_045106885.1 Saprospiraceae bacterium | reverse complement strand
CCCGATGACTTCACTGGCATCGGGGTTGCTTGTTTATAGAATAGCTACTACTACCGATTCAAAGGATATTCATTCACCCAATGAAAACCACGCTTAATGAGCGGAAAAGAATCTCTAGGCTGTTTTTTTAATAAAATGTCTAAAGTATCTCCTTGAAAAACACCCTTCAACTGTAATTGATGCACCCCAGGTAAACTATACTTAAAGGAATCTGTAAATACGGTATCTTTGGAGCGTCTTATTTTGAACCAATGATTAATCGTATCCGTTTCTACTCGATAGCCATTTTTACTATCATCCATCTGGTAAATTCTTGCTCGATTCCTTCTTTCTAATAATAACCTTCGCCACCGAATCGTATCGGTTAATAAGGGAGGTTGTACAATGCCATTTTGAATAAAATTGTCCACTTCATATAAACCGTAGAGTGGAGGTTTCGGTGCATTAGGTCCATATTTTTTTAGGTTAGTCGTGGAAATATAAACAAAGAAGCCCAAGCCAAGAACGACAGCGCCCCATTTGAAGTAGTTTTTCATTTGAATGAATTCCTTATCTTTAGTATAGGGCATCCATTCTATTGGTTCAGTGGCCTCGTTGAGTATAAATACCCGATAGATTCTTTGAAAATCTATAGCAATTAGGAACAGGGCTAAGAGTACTAAATGGGTGGATAAAATCTTTACTGGCACATCGTAGAAAAAATTCATTGCCATAACATTAGACATGACGCCTAGGATAACAATAGCACCTAAAGTTTGGGTTTTTCGACTTAATAAAAGTAAACCGCCGACCAATTCTCCCAATCCTGCAAAAAAAGTATAGCTTTTGGAATAGCCCATAAAAGTCCATAAAACGGCCATGGGGGAAAAGTCGCCAAAAGGCTCAATTAATCGACTCAAACTAGGTGGTTGAAACTGCATGTAGAATAATTTCGCCAATCCATATAAACACATTTGCCAAACCAAATAATAGCGAATTAAAACCAATAACCAAGTTAATAATACTTGATAATTCGGTCGTTTTTTATCCAAGAAACTCCAAATAATAGTGCCGAGGAAAGCAATGATTGCATAGACCAAAATACTGACCCAATTATACATTTTATCGCCACTTCCTGTTGGTTTCATATCCATTTCTGGCAAGCCCATAATCGTTTCCCCAAACCAAGGAACTAATTCCTGCCACAATAGATTAAACAAGCCACTCAAAATAAATTGATTGGACATGATGAAGAGGAAAATGTAAATACTTAAAAAGCGGAAGGTTATTTTCTTATAAGTTGGCCATTGCATAAGAATAGAATTTTTAAGGTTTTTGTCGCTTTTTTAAGAAGTCTTGCAGTCAACAAGAAAATATGGTTCTGACAAATCTCTCTGGCTTAGGAATAAGTTGTGGAAAAAATTTTTAACCGTCCGATGATTGCGTCGTCGGATGGTTAAAATCAGCTCATCTGACGACGCTAGTCATCGGACGAGCTGATTTTTTATGGGATTTGTTAAAGAATCGAAAATAGTAACGATGCCTAAACGATAAGTATAAAAAGTGGCTCAAAGTGATTTAGGTGGGTCAACAGTAGCTTAGACCTCTGGTCTGAGTAGAAAATCGTATTACTGCTGTACTCAAACCTACTCAAACCAGAGGTCTAAACTACAATTCTCCACCCATATCATTTTGAACCTAAAAAGTACGTTAAAGCTAAGAAACATCTATTAGAAGTAAGAATTTGTGGGCTATTTTCAAAAACAAACTAGCTGACTATTTTCTGTTATTCACAAAAGGCGTAATATCGCAACTTTATTAGCCCTATAAGCGTTTTTTTGACAAATAAAACTAGCAAAGGGCTAGAGTGCTGAGCGCAAAGGAGGAATACAGCAAATATTTATTTGTACTTGTATTTGGGTATTAACAACCTCTGCCCTAAGCCCTCTGCTAAACAAAATCAATAAATTCTAACTATATGAAATTCGATGTAACAGTTATAGGGTCTGGTCCAGGCGGATATGTAGCCGCTATTCGATGTGCACAATTAGGACTCAAAACAGCGATTATAGAAAGGTACTCCACTTTAGGCGGTACTTGCTTAAATGTAGGCTGTATTCCTTCTAAGGCCTTATTAGATTCTTCAGAGCATTATCACAATGCCACACATACTTTTGAGACACATGGGATTGATGTGAAAGACGTGAAAGTGAACATGAAGCAGATGATAAAGCGGAAAAATGAGGTCGTTTCCCAAACTAATGGTGGGATTGATTTTTTAATGAAAAAGAATAAAATCACGGTCTTTCATGGGCATGGTTCTTTTGTCAATAAAAATACCATTAGTGTAGCCAAAGATGATGGCACAACAGAAACAGTAGAAACGGATAAAACCATCATTGCTACGGGGTCAAAACCTGTTGCCCCTGCTGCTTTTAATTATGACAAAAAACGAGTCATTACTTCTACTGAAGCCTTGAATATAGACAAAGTACCGAAGCGTATGGTCGTCATTGGAGCAGGAGTAATTGGTTTAGAATTAGGGTCTGTTTACGCTCGATTGGGAACAGAAGTAGAGGTCGTCGAATTTATGGATAGAGCGATTGCAGGCATGGACAAAGATTGTAGTAAAGAATTAACTCGGTCTTTGAAAAAATTGGGCATTAAATTCCATTTAGGCCATGCCGTAACAGAAGTAAAAGGAACAAGTCGAAGCGTAACAGTTAAAGCAAAGAGCAAGAAAAAAGATACTGAAATCACCTTAAAAGCAGATTACTGTTTGATTGCCATCGGCAGACGAGCTTATACGGATAATTTAGGTTTAGAAAATGTAGGGATTAATACAGACAAGAAAGGAAGAATTGAGGTAGGCGCTCATTTAGAGACTGCTGTTTCTGGTATTTATGCCATCGGCGATGTGATTAAAGGGGCAATGTTAGCGCATAAGGCAGAAGAAGAAGGCACTTTAGTAGCAGAAGTCATTGCAGGACAACAACCGCATATTGATTATAATTTAATTCCTGGCGTGGTTTATACTTGGCCAGAAGTGGCAGCAGTTGGTAAAACAGAGGAACAGTTAAAAGAAGCAGGTGTACCTTATAAAGTAGGTAAATTTCCGATGCGAGCTTTAGGTCGAGCTAGAGCAAGTATGGATATTGACGGAATGGTCAAAATGTTAGCTCATAAAGATACGGATGAAGTTTTAGGGGTTCACATGGTTGGTCCTAGAGTAGCTGATATGATTGCAGAAGCAGTAGCGGTAATGGAATTTAGAGGGTCAGCAGAAGATGTTGCTCGTATGAGTCATGCACATCCAACTTATACGGAAGCAACTAGAGAAGCCGCTTTGGCAGCAACGGAAAATCGAGCGATACACATGTAGGCAGTAAACAATTTTGTCGCTGAAAATATACTTTATAAAATAGGGTTTTCTTGTAAGGAGAAAGCCCTATTTTTATTAGCGTCTTTTATTTACTTCTGTTACGCACTAGCACCAAAGATGCGGTATCTCATAGCCTTGGACAATAGCCCAAGAAGGTGTATAGTTTTATAATTAAAGCTCTGAAAGAGCGATATAGCCAATTGTAGACTATATATGTCGCATCTCCGGTGCTAATTAATTGCATTTTGTGTAACAATCTTGGTTATCCAGACATCGTTCAGGGTTCTTAAAAGGATTTAGTGTTTTTTGTAATAGTTGGGCTGTAAAACAAAAGATTGTCGTTGTCATTTGTGGGTCAGCTGCTTCTTGGATGATAAAAAAATGGTTCATCACAAAGAAGGATTACATAATAGGATTACGAAACGAATTACTTTAAAACCATTCAATTTAGCAGAAACAAAGGCATTAATGAATTTCTAAGCTACGAACGACATTTTGAGGTGTCCCATACAATAAAATTAAAAGGCTAATCCTATTTTTAGTTCGCTGATGATATAACGCTCAAAGAAACTATTATCACTAAATTCATAGCCGAATTCATAATTGACAAACATTCGTTTAAACACTCTACGCTGCATTCCCCAAATTGGAGCAAAAGAATATTTATTATAGCTCCTATTATTAATGATATTCCATTGACTGCGTATCGAAAAGTAATTGGCAGATAGGTTATGAATCCTTTTTTGCTTTTTCAAATTATAGTAAAATCGAGGAGAAATTTGTAACGAAAAGTGTTTACCATAAATTTCGTAATCATACTTGCCATAATGCAAATAAGTAACCGTTGTATTAATCGAAAAAGGAATTCCTTTTATCCCCTGTTCGTATTCAATATTAATTTTACTTAATAATTGATTCTTTCCTGTCCCTAGAAAAATAGGAAATAAATCTAATTTAAACATTGTCAAGTCTTCCTGATGAAATTCCAAAATAGGTTTATTTACTCGCGTATTTTCCGCCTTACCTAATGCTATACCGATACCAACCTTATAAGTCATCAAAGCTTGCCATTTAGAAGGTTGCTCAAAATAGGAATCAGGCGGTAATAATGCTTCTGGAAAATTGATTTTTTCATTATGACGAATTCCTGCACCAAGTTGAAAATGTAAAAGGCCAACGCGACTAAAGTGCCGTTGCCAACCTATATTTAGTGTACTATATTGAAAATCCCCTTTGAGGTAAGGATTATAATAACGGCCATCAGTAGTTACTACCCTACGAAATCCAGGTCTTTGCCAATGCTGCAAACCAGTGGTATTCCCCAAATAAAGTCCATTTAGATTCTTGCCGCTTTTACCAGATTGAATTTCTTTGCGCTTCAAAAAATACCACCGAGGTTCTATTTCAACACTAAATCGATGGATTACATAATCATCAATACCAAGGTAGGCTATTCTTTTTTGAAATAATGATGTCTGGTCTGTTCTATGATAATTCAAGCTTATACCAATGGAAAGATTAGTTTTTAAGCGATGTTCATAAACAATAGTAATTCCCTTAGACATAATATCTGAACGAAACCCTAAATCTTGATTGAGTGGAAAACTTTTTCCTTCAAAGCTAATCTTAAATAATGATTTTACGTCTGCTAATTGATTTAACCGATGTCGTTTAGCATCCACCAGTTGCTGGTTTTCTAGTTGTCCATATTCTACCGTAGTCCGTTGAAAACTAGTATCTAATTGAGCATATCCCCAAAAAGCAATGTTTAAAAATAGTGTAATAGCGTAAATTTTTTTCATCAGGATTTTTTATAAGTCGTTAATCAATCAATAGGTGTTTTTATTTTGTCTGCTAAAAAGCTAAACCAAATCGAATATCATAATAGAAAGTATCTCTTTCATTTATCGGTAATCTTGTTCTTACATCTACGAATAGGCGATTAAACAAGCGTTGTTGTCCGCCAAAAACTACATCATAAAACAAATTAGCGCCCTCACGAGTTAGGGAAGTTTCTAGGAGAAATAAAATGTGGGTCATTCGTAAAATCAACTAAATTTTCATTAGCAAGAAAAAGACTACCATAGCTAAATTTAAAAGCCCTTTTCACATCTCCTTGAATACAGGCAAAACAATCTTTTACAGGAATAAATTGTTGTTTTTCAAAATGAGCTTCTTCTGTGCTAGTTTGGATATTTTGCCCAGTCTGTGCTAAAGAAAAAGCAGGAATAAGTATCATCAAAAAGAGTAGGTAAAAAGATTTCATACATCCAATTTTTAGTAGGGTTTGTTAAAACTATCTCGGTAGCTTAGGCTTCCAACCTGAGTAGTAATTCTCGGTTACTCATTTATCAGGCTAACAACCTAAGCTACTGAAAAGTAATATCACCAAAAGAAAGTGCCACCGAAATTTGAGAAGCATTTCCTTTTCTATTTAAAATCGCTTCTTTTCGCTGCTCCGAATTTTCAATAAATTTAAAAGCAGTATTCATTGGTAGCGTAATTTCTCCGAACTCTGTAGCCAATCTAAAATTATGGGCAAAAAGCAGCGGTTCAATAAAAATAACATTGGTTTTTTTACCTTTAATATCTAAATCAAATTGGCGGTTTTTATCTTCCAAAATGGTGACGGTTCCATATTTAGCAGCAATCGTAAAATTCCCCGAAGGATGGTCTAATTGAATATCTGACCGATTGGCATTAATGGTCACATTACCTGTTAATTGTTGTCCAATAATATCTCCAAAATTGCTACTTAATTTCACTTCTCCTTTTACCGCTTCTAGGTTTAATTTGGTAAATTGACTATTAATCTCGACTGTATTTTTAATACCTTTTACCTCGATACTTCCAAATCTATTTTTAATTTGTAGCGCACAATTTTTAGGTGCATAGATGGTAAATGTTGCTTTGAGGTTGGAAGTTGGCTTTTCTTTCCCTTGTTCTAGAACCAATTGATTGCCTATTAAAATGCTTCGCTTAGTCGTTTTAGCAATGGCTTTTTGAGCATGTACATCTCTTTCAGCAACTTGTTTATCAGGGTGTTTCGCTATCAATTCGGTGGTTGCTTGAATACTATTTTTATCCCAAGCTTCCACTATTATCGTAGCATTTTCTCCATTAATTACTAATAACTTATCTGACTGCCACTCCCATTCTTTTTGGATAGTTTGGGTCACTACATGCAAAGTTGTTTTTTGTCCCAAAAGACTCGTCAAAACAATGCATTGTAGTAGCAATAAATAAAAAAAATTTCTTTTCATTTTATAAAATATTAGCCATCATTTTTTTTAAAATAGTGGTTCGTTCCAATTCTACTTCACTTAATTGAGCTATCAATTGCGTGTCTTTTCCAAAATCATCAATGGCTTGTTTTAAATCTGATTTTGCCTCGTTTAATTCTTCTAGTTCTTGTTCTAATTGTTGAAATTCAGGTAGCGCACAAGTATAGATTTTTGCTTTGCAAATCGCCTCAATTTGAGCTAAAGCTTCTCCGTCTTCATCCCAATCCGCTTCTAATAGCTGTACGTCAATGGTTTCTTGTGCGTATTGAAAGGATTCAGTCGTTGTAGCTTGATTGATTATCCACCAACTTGCGCCAATTAACAGTAAAAAAGAAGCAGCTATGCTTAATCTTTTTAGCCAAAATAATCGGGGCTGCTTAACACTGCTAGCATCATTTACCAAATTGGCTTCGATGCTTTCCCAAACTAATTTAGGTGGCTGATGCGTTGGTAATTGGCTTACTTCTTTTTGTAAATCTAACTCCTTATCCACAGCCAACCAGATTTCATCTGGTGGCTGATAGGTAGGCAGTTGGGTGACTGCTTTTTTTAAAATAGTATGATTTATATCTTGATTCATTTTAATTGAATTTTTTCATCTTTTTTGATATTAAAACGCTTGGAGGTCTGAAAGACGCTTCAAGGTTTTAGCACCAGACCTTGGAGTGTCTCTAAGACCTCCAAGCGTCTAACTGCCTAAATCTTATTCATATTTCATCAATAATTTGCGCAATTTCCGCTTTGCATGATATAATTGAGACTTAGAAGTACCTGCCGATATACCTAATAATTCCCCTGTTTCTTGATGCGTATAACCTTCAATTTCTACTAAGGTAAAAACGGCCCGATAACCAGCAGATAAAGATTGAATCGCTTTTTCTAAATATTCGGTATCTATCTCATTGCCCCAATCTACAGGTTCATAAACTTTATAGTCTAATGGTTCAAAATGAACTGCTCGTTTAATTTTTTTATAAGCGGTTCTAACGACTATGGTCTTAATCCAAGCACCCAAAGTGCTTTCTTTTCGAAAAGTGTGTAAATACCGAAAAACTTGTAAAAAAGCATCTTGCAAAACTTCATCTGCTAAACCAAAATCATTACACATTCGATAAGCAAGGGTATACATCGCCGTTTTGTAACGGTCGTACAATTCCTTTTGTGCCAAGCGGTCTTGCGCTAGGCATTGCTCAATCAATTGGGTGTTGGTCATATTAGTTTTACGAATGGTCTAAAAGCTTGTTGGGAGTTTTTTTGGAGATAAAAAAGATGCTTTTTTAGCCCGAAAGATAAATTCCCAATAAGCTCTAATTTCGATGATTGTATAGTAAAGAGGAAGGAAAGCTAAGAAAGGGTTGTATGAGGTGGGAAAAAATATTAAAAATGTAGTAGATTGTTGTAAATAATAAGGTTTACATATCAGATATTTTTAAAGTTTAATGACACCCCATAAGTCTCAAATAAGGATTTTAGATAGTCAGATAAAAAATTGATAATTATCCGTTGCCTTCATTCATCCGTTGGTAGAAAATAGACCAACGGATGAATGAAGGCAACGGATTTGACGAACAAGATAAATATTTAATTATTTTTTAATATCAATCTTTTATCTGATGCGCTATTTAAGGGCTTTAGCCCTGCCCCTGTCTGTAGAAGAAGGTAAAATATTCTTAAAATTTGAAAGGAGCTTTAGCTTCGACCCCATAAAATTGACGGTGACGAAGCTATGCTCCTTAAAAATCCATTAAAGTATAATATCTACAGACAGAGCCGAAGCTAAAGCTCCTAAAAAAGATGTGGAGTTTCGTTAGAATTTGCAAATCTGCAAATATTCGATATGTCATATATGTATGCACAAAAAATCTTTCACTTCCAATGCTCCACCACAAATCGTTTACTAATCAGCGGCATATTTTCCGCTTGAATCGTCAGCCAATAAAGTCCATTTTCAAAATTTGGAATTTCTAATTGTTGATGTGCTTCCTTAAAATGCAGTTGGTCAAATTGTTGGACTAATTGTCCATAAACATTAAAGATTTGAATCGTTCCTTTTTTATCTAATAACGGTAAAACTTGCAAGTTGATAATGGATTGTGCAGGATTGGGAAATAGTTTAATAGCGTTTTCCAATTGCGGGATAGCTGCATTTCTAGAGTCGTTACTATTTCCAGAAACCGCACAAGGCATTTCACAGACAAAATGTTTCCAAACACTATTATTCGTGGCAATTAATTGGTCATTCCAAGCAGCGATAAAAACGAGGTCATTTGTTTCTGTATTATCAAAAATAGGAGTATTATAAGTGCGATCATTTGCCCATTGAAAAGTACCTTCTTGATTGGCATCACTTAAATCAATAAATACTTCATTATCAATATTGGCTCTAATGAAGTCCATTTCTTCGTTAGTTAAAGAAGTCGCTAAACGAGTATTTGCATTGCTGCAAGCCTGTTTTGCTTCCTCGATGGGTAAGCTATTATTAGAGACATAAAATTCTTTGGCGAATACATTACCAAGTCTAGTAAAGCCATCTTTTTCAGCTTCCTCACAGAAAATATCTGTATTACCATCTTCTATAGTAACAAGCATATTTTCTTTGGCACAGATAAATTTCCAATCGGCAGTATAGAACTGTACACTTACAAAATAATTACCTGCGGCTAAATTATTGATGGTTTGTTCTGCTCCACAATCCGCGCCTTGACAACGAAAAACTAGTTGATAGTTTTCATCAAAAACTTGGACAATTTCAATTGGGGCAGTTAAGCCTTGAATCATTAATTCGGAATTTGCTACAAATACATTTAAGTCCTCACAATTTCCATTGGTTGGAGGTGGCGGAGGCGGAGGTGTGCCACCAACAGTTACTTTCTCTTCTCGATAACAATCTGTTCCGTCACTTGCATTTAATTGCACTTTGACCGCATATTCTCCCGACGCTAAGTTTGGAATGATTTGGGTCGCTTGACAATCTCCCGAACAAATAGTCACGACTTGCCAATCCGTATTTTGCCCAATAATTTGTACTTGGGAATAAGCCGTATTTAATCCTGCAACAGAAATTTGACCCGCCTCTGGCGTAAAGGTAAGTGCATTACAATCTGCACTTCCTGTTGGAGGTGGAGGATTTATAGTTCCAGTTACGGTAACCTTTACGTTCGTTCGTTCACAAATAAATGCCCAGTTAGCCGTATAAAATTGAACACCTACAATATAATCTCCTGCGGATAAGTCGTTAATGATTTGTTCTGTCCCACATTCTCCACCTTCACAACGGAAAATGGGTACATAATTTTCATCAAAAACTTGGACGATTTCAATAGGGGCGCTTAGACCAGTAATCGAAATTTGATTGGGTGTTGTAGCTATGAGAACGTCCTCACAATTACCGCTAGGTGTGGAACAATTTCCAATAA
>JBGCFJ010000959.1:0-5483 GCA_045106885.1 Saprospiraceae bacterium | reverse complement strand
TAGCTGTAAGCTATTCAATTAAAACACCCATTTCTCAAAAGAAAAAAGTCATATCCAGTAGAGATGCTTATGAAGTTTTTAGAGGGAACTGGAACATGGATTTGATACAATTACAGGAAGAGTTTAAGATTATACTATTGAACAGAGCAAACCTTGTTTTAGGCATTTACAGCCTCTCTAAAGGTGGTTCTACTTCAACTATTGTAGATTGTAAATTAATCTTTTCAGTAGCCTTAAAATGTGCTGCAAATAGTATTGTTCTGGGGCATAATCATCCCTCAACAAATCTATTTCCAAGTATTCAAGATATTACTCTAACCAAGAAAATCATAGCAGGTGCTAAATTATTGGACATCAAAGTGATTGACCATATTATCCTAACCAGCGAAAACTATTATTCATTTGCTGATGAAGGTAAATTGGATTATTAACACAATCAAATTGCAACCAATAATACCCTATTATGATAGTAATTTTATTCACCAAAGATTATGAATCTTGTCCAATAAACTAATAAAGGAATATCCAAAAAGGTATCTAATAGAATTGAAGGTAGGGTAACTTGTTGATTATCAAAACTAAGTGAGCAATAGACTTAGCCCCAGCCAGATCACAAACTTCTAAAGCCCTGCATTTTTTGTGGGGCTTTTTTTGTTGGTAGATATTGAAACCTCACTAATCATTAACAACAAGCAAAGAATCTCCTTTCCTACTATTTTTAACTAAAAACATTTCCTCTAAAGTTTATTTGACTCACTAACACAGATTCCTTAAAAGAATCTTCTAAAAAATAACTCCAAGACTGATAACAATCTTCCTAATCATGCAATACAGGAAAAATGAGTGGTTGCTGAACATATTTTTTATCAATATACTTTAACTTTGAAACGATTTTAGCTACTTCTTTGGTTCTTATCATAAAATGTCGTGACTCAATTCGCTTTTTGCAATCCTATATTTTACGAACAAAAGTAATAATCGCCCCAACTCAATAAATATGAAAATTATACCATTTAAAAACTACTTACTATTTATCTTTTTTTGTTTTTTAGGACAATCTAGTTATGCCTTAACTGTACTTCAACCTAATGGCGGAGAAACTTATACGACTGGGCAGATTATAGCTATTAATTGGGACAAATCAGATGCTGGAAATAATGTATCTATAGAATTAACTACTGCTACTAATGTAGTATATTGGGTAATAACGGATCCAACCAGTAATGATGGTATTTATAATTGGACGATACCTAATTCTTTGACTCCAGGCAATTATAAAATTAAAATTTATGAAACGGGAACAGGCCTTGGAGTCGATTTTAGTGATGCTACATTTACCATTACCGACCCTCCTGCTAATTGTAGCGATGATGGTGTAATTAACATTACCGAACCCGATGTTGGGGAACTCCTAACTGCTGGGGAAATTTTTTCTATACACTGGACAGGAAGTTTAAAAGGTAGTGATTGTCAGGTGGTAATCGCTTATCAAGTAGACGAAGGCCCTTGGATGGCTATTGATTTTTTTACTGATGATGATGGTTTGTACGAATGGACTGTACCTGAAAATATAAATTCTACTAATGTCGATTTATCTATAATTTATACAACTTACACTAGTAACGGCAATGCAATTGGAGATATCTTAAATGATTTTTCTATTCAGTCAAGTCCATGCAGTCATGGTGCTACCATAAATCTTACAGAACCAGATTCCGAGGAAATTTTAACTAGTGGTACTTCCTTTAGTATTCGCTGGACAGGAAGTTTAAAAGGAAGTGCCTGTCCTGTAGTTATTGGTTACAGAGTAAATGATGGAAATACCGTCATTATCACTTCATCGACAAGTGATGATGGTGCTTATACCTGGTCTATTCCTCCAGATATCAACTCCACTAATGTTGATTTAGTTATCGCTTATACGACGAGAGATGCTAACGGAAACGCAGTTGGAGATGTACAAAGTAATTTTACGGTTAGGCCTACCAATAATCAATATACCGTAATTACTCCCAACGGTGGCGAAATTTATATTAAAGGTAGTATCCTCCCAATAAATTGGTCTAATTTAGGATTAGGAGGCATTGTTTCTATTGAATTAACCAATGCAACAAATAATACTCAATTAGTTATTGCTGACCCTACTAATAATGATGGTGCTTTTGATTGGCAAATACCAAATGATTTACCTGAAGGAGACTATAAGATTAAAATCTATCAAACAGGAACAGGCGCAAGAGTTGATTATAGTAATATAACTTTCGAAATTACTAATGCTAAAACCTTCATAGTTACGAGTTCAGCAGACTTACAGGATAGCAGAGTGGGCGATGGAGTTTGTGCTGATTCCGAAGGAAATTGTACCCTAAGAGCAGCAATTGAGGAAGCAAATACCTCTAATTTTAAAGAAAAAATTGTATTTGTAGATAATGTTAATGAAATTACTTTTTTGACTGCCCCACCTGAAATTTTAGATTCGCTCCTCATAGATGGTGGTACAACAGGACAAGTAAAATTAAATGGAAGTGCTACCAATGACCCTTTAGTTATTAAAGCTTCTAATGTTGAAATATATGGGCTGCATTTTAGTCAATTTCAATCCGATGCTTTATTAATTGGTGGAAATAATGCAAACATAAAAATAGGTAAGACTGGTAAAGGCTGCGTCTTTACTCAAAATGGATTTGGCGTCTTTCTTTCTGATACTTTAAACCATTTAACTTTTCAAGGAAATTATTTTGGAACAACCCCTAATTTTGAAAGTAACCTAGGAAACAGTTGTGGTTTGGATGTATCAGGTAAAATAGGTACACAAATAACTAATGTTTTATTTGGTGAGGGATTTAATTCTACTGCTTCTAATTTTGTTTGTAATAATACTGGTTTAGGACTTGGATTAATGAATACCCAAAATGCTGTCATTACTGGAAATTATTTCGGTACGGATAATTCAGAAAGCAAAAATATGGGCAATGGGATAGCCATCCTTCTAAAAGGAGGGCAAATTGGGGGTAATGCTTCTTTGAAAAATGTCATCGCTTATAATGGTAGAGGTATTCAGACGATTGGGCCAGATTTGATGGTCACTTACAATCATCTCTATAAAAATGATTTAGCTATTTTATCCAATAATGGTAAATCTAGATTCTCTAGAAATGTCTTGGAATGTAATAATAGGTTAATTTTTGGCGATAATAATCATGAACCTGCCATCCTAAGTGTAAGTATAGATAGCATTAAAGGGACAGCAGGAGCTTTTGATACCGTGGAAGTTTATTTGTCCAACCAAATGGAATGTGAACACACGCCTTGCCAACCTAATCAATTTCTAGGGCTAGCTTATGCAGATATTAATGGTAATTGGACTATGGTAAATACTTTTTCCCTGCAATTGAATGATGCTTTAGTCGCCATTTCTATTGATTCTGAAAATAACTCCTCTCATGTTTCTACCTGCTATTATGTCTTGCCTGATGACTGTGCACTAGCACAACCACTCCCAATTAATAGTGCTGCTTGTAGCTCTGTTGGTATTGTACTAGATTTAAAACAAATGACTAATTCTAGACCAACTCCACTATCTAATTGTGCTACGAACTATGCAGGAAATGATGCTTGGTATCAATTGATCGTACCCGCTTCTGGTAATTTTTTGTTGAGAACTAAACTTAATAACAAAGTTGTTCCTGTTATAGAAATTTATAATGAGTGTGGTAGTTTAGCATTGCCAGAATGCGAAGTATTAGATTCAACCCCATTTCTAATGATTTTGCAAGATTTCACGCCCAATAGTACCCGTTATATTAGAGTATGGGATAAAAATAATGCAGTAGTCAATAGTGAAGGTGCTGCTTTATTACATTTAACCGCTCATGAATTAGTAGGAGACCAATCGGAATGGGAAATTTGTGATTATGAAAACATTATCGACAAGAATCCAACTAATTTAGTGCGCCGAGATGCGACTACTTTTATTTTAGATTACAAAAGCGATGCTTCTCCAACAGAAGTAGCCACTAATAACGAGACGCTCGTAGCCTCTGGGCTGAATCTTGAAAAAGAATGCTTTTGTGGAACACAACCCATTCAATTATGGTCTACTACTAATCCTATTAACATGGAAGATAGGAGAATGGCTGCAAAAAGAAAACTAAGAGTAGATACGACTACCTATAATTATTTATTTGAATCCACTGAATTCCAAGTAAATAGTTATGCTATAGGACAACAGCATAATACAAGAGTAGATATGGACAAGACAGGTAATTTTGTAATGGTCTGGAAAGATGAACAAAGACGACATAATTACGGGCGAATCTATAAAAATAGTGGTAATCCGATTACTCAAGAATTTCAAATTGGTACTAGTGAAAAAACACAATATGCTACAGATCTGGCAATGGAAGAGAATGGTGACTTTGTAGTTGTATGGCAAGAAATAGACCAAAGCTCCAATAACAGTGCTTTTAGTATTTATGGCAAAAGATACGATAAAAATGGTAATAAAAAAGAAGACATTTTTAATATCACTAAAAAAGCCTACATTGGTTTTGATGATGCCCCTAACTATGGATTAACTCCTAGAGTAGCTGTAAATAATACGGGAGCATTTATTGTAACGTGGAGGGTGGAGAAACAGCTTTTCGCACAAAAATTTGATCATACTACTGCCCTTAGTGGTAGTCTTATTGAAGTTAGCCCGCCTGAACATAACGACATAGGGGATCAATTGGCTATCGCTTTGCAAAATAATGGTGAATTCATTATTACATGGTCGGATACGCTTCAACAAAAAAAAGATATTTATGCACAACGGTTTAACGAAACAGGCATGAAAATAGGGAATACTATTTTAGTCAATAGTCATTTACAAAACAATCAAGCTAATCCTGATATAGCTATTAATCCCGATGGTACGTTTATTATTACTTGGGAAAGTTATCATCAAGTTCACGCTACTAGTAATTATGATATATATGCTCAAAGGTTTGATGCAATCGGTAATAAAATAGGTACCGAATTCCTAGTAAATACCTATACTACTAATGCGCAACGAAATCCAAGTATAGCTGCTTTTGATAATAATACTTTTGTCATTGCTTGGAGTAGTTTTGGGCAAGATAAATTTGCAGAAGGCATTTATGCTACTTTATTTTCCCCTAATGGAAATCCAATCGCACCAATTTTTAAAGATAGTACTAGAGGTGCTCTAGGTCCAGAATTTAGAATGAACGCTTATGAAGAACCACAACAAAACTATCCTCATTTAGCTACTAACGGATTGGATCTATTCATTGGTGCTTGGGAGGATGGATATAATGACGGTTCTTTTGAAGGAATATTTGCGCAACGCTATGAAGTAGATACAATCGATAATAAAATTATTTTTTATCCAATAGGTACAGCTACTCCTGCAAAATTAATGGGAGAAAAATTGAGTTATCCTACTACATACTATCAATCTACTGCTAAAGCTAAAAAAG
>JBGCFJ010000958.1:0-9887 GCA_045106885.1 Saprospiraceae bacterium | reverse complement strand
CCTACGTAAATTCGTGGGGTTGGATAATTCGTGGGGAAAATTAGTAGCGAAATTCCCCACGAATTATACGACCCCACGAATTATTTTAAAACATATCGTATTTGTTGCGTAGGTTATTTTTTGCCAAACCCCTTATGAGTTTTGTTTAAAAAATTTATATGTTTAATTCAAAACAAAGAAAAACAATTAGGATTTTTACATCTGAGTAAAATCACACCGCAATAATTTCCTAAACAGAACGAGTAGAATGCTAAATAATTTACGTATCTTGAGGATAAATTCATTTTATTTTGATAATTATCAGAACCTTACTATATTTACCCACCTAATCCTTATCTAAAGAGGAAGTCAACTAAATGCCAAAACATAGTTAAAATCTCCCTTACACTACGAATCTTTATCATTCAATCGTTTGATAACCAACACCAAAGACACTCTTAAATTTTTTATATCCAATTTTATTCGCTAAATTGGGTATAAACATTAGCTAAACATTATTTGTATAGAGTCTTAAATATCGGCTCAACAAATAATTTTAGTGGTTCTTGACCATAAAATTAATAGCTTATGAAACAACGATACTTCCTCCAAATTTTTATTTTAGTAAGCTTTCTTATGTCTAGTTCTTTGTTATGGGCACAAGATTGCAGCCGAGTTATTGCAAGTAATAAAACTATCGATGGGACGCAAATCCTTAAAACGAACCAAGTTACCTTAGTTGTTCGTGGTACTTATAGTTATGGTATTGAGCTTATCAATAATGAAAAAGGAATTACTGCTAGAATGTTTTCTAAAGGTGGTGTTTCTTTTAATCAGAATGATGAAATCATCTTTATGGATGGTAACAAAAATCGTAAAAGTTACCGTTTTGTTGAATCGAACAAATCAAAAAAACAAGGAGAAACGCCTGTTAATGAAAATTTATTACAATTGGATTTAGCGGCGGTTAAATGGTTTGCTGCTTCAAAAATTCCACTATTCTATATCAAAAATAACATTAGTAATCAGATGCGTAAAATGACGATTAACGATAGTCGTCAAGCTGATTTAATGCGAAACGCTATATGTTTTATTAAGAATTTAGATGAAAATGGCGTTAAAGATGTCCCTTTAGCAGTCAATGACGGAAGGACTAAACAAAGTAATACAGGCAGTCCAATCAGTCGCACTTCTTCTGGATCAGCAAGCAGAGTCACAGATATTAGTCAATTGAATGATGAAGAGTTAGGCGCATTAAAAAAAGAATTAACTGAAACCAAAATAAAATTAAAAGCAGAAATTGAAGCCGAGCGCAAAAATGCCGACGAAATCAAACGTACACTACAAGCAGAGGTAGCTACGGCAAGAGAACAAGCGACGACTAAAAAAGCAGAATATGCTCAAGAGGTGCTAACGGCTAGAAAAAATAAAGATGCGGAAATTAAAAAATCCCAAGAAGAAATTGCAGGTTCCGTAGGAGCAGCTAAGAAAAGAGCGGCAACTGAAATGGACAAAGTAAATGCAGATGTACTAGTAGCCAGGGAGCGCTCTGCTACAGAAGTCGAGCGGATTAAATTAGAATCTGCAGAACAAGTAGCTTCTGCTAGAGCAAAAGCTGCTCAGGAAATTAAATTCATTAAGGATAAATTAGATCTGGCAAAATTGGAATATGCGGACGAAGTGGCTTCCGCCAGAGAAAATTCCCAAAATGAGTTAACAAAAATTCGGTCAGAAACAGCTGAAATAGTTGCTGATGCACGTAAAAAAGCAAAAGAGGAAAGAAATAGAACGACCGAAGAAGTGGTAAGCACGAAAAAAACAGCTGCTGAACAAATTCTACAGGTTCAAGAAGAAACAGCAGAAAAAGTGGCTCAAGTTCGAGAAAATGCCGTTTTAGAAAAAGAAAAATATACTTTTAATGTAGCGGAAGCTAAAAGAAAAGCAGCAGAGGAAATTGCCATTACCCAACAAGCAATGGCTGCTGAAATGGCAGATATAAAAGCAAATATCGCTAAAGCTAAAGAAGCTGGAGCTATTGAAGTTTCAGAAACTAGAAAAAAGGCGACGGAAGAAATAGGTAATATTAAAGTCCAAGTAGCTGGAGAGAAGACGAAGGCTAATCAAGAAGTCCAAACAGCTCAGAATCAAGCAGCAGCAGAAAAATCTTCTTTAGCCCAAGAGGTCATAACCGCTAAGGAAAATGCAGCTACAGCTATTGCTAGTATTGCAAAAGAAGAAGCGGAAAAAGTAGCTACTGCTAGAGCAAAAGCCACCACTGAAAAAACTAAAATTGCAACAGAGGTAGCCACTGCCAAAGAGAAAGCAAGTGCGGAACTACAAAAAATAGAAGCAGAGCTACAACAAGCTATTGCAGCGGCTAAAAAGGAAGAAATGACCGTTAAGCAAAATACTGCTCAACAAATTGCGAAAGCTAAAAAGAAAGCAGATGAGGAAATTGCTAAATTACAAAATGAAAATGCCGCTCAAATTAAAGCCGCTAATGAAAGCGTAAAAACTGCCAAAACACAGTATGCTGAAGATGTAGCTACTTCTAAGAAAACTGCCGCAGATAAGATTCTTTTGATAAAAGAAGAAGCTGCTCAAAAAATAGCCGCAGCCAAAGAAAAGGAAAAAGAAGTCAAAACAGTTTCTGCACAAGAAGTCATCACTGCTAAAGAACGTGCTGCTTCTGAGTTGTCTGAAATCCAACAAGCTACAGCACAAGCTATCGCAAATATTAAGGAAAAAGAAGTAACCATCAATCAGGAATCTGCACAAGCAATTGCAGCGGCTAAAAGAAAATCGGCAGAAATTATTGCAACCACCCAAAAGACAGAAGCGGAAAAAGTGAAAGCTGCCAAAGAAAAAGCGACCAACGAAAAACAATTAATTGCCAATAATCTAGCAGCAGCAAAGGATAGAGCTACCGAAGAATTAGCGACCATCAAAAATCAAGTAGCGCAAGAAATAAAAGCCGCTAAAGAAAAGGCCACAAAAGAAAAAGAAACAACAGCATTATCAGTATTAGATGCTAGAAAATCAGCCGCTGAACAAATCGCCACCACGCAAGAAGAATTAGCGACTGAAATTGCGGCTATCAAAAAACAAGGTGCAGAAGCAGAAGCCTTACTTAAACAACAAAGAGAAACTAGAGAAAAAGAATTGAAAGCTGAAATTGCTGCAGCAGAAGTTGCCTCTCGATCAGAGTTAACAGAAATCCGTCAAAGCACAGATGCCAAAAAGAAAATATATCAACAAGATGCAGAAGTAGCTCGAAAGAAATCTTTTGATGAAATAGCAGCAGTTGAGAAAGAAACTTCGGAAGAAATCTATGAATCCAAACAACAAGCTAGAGAACAAATTACTAAAGTAAAAGAAGATACGGCTGCGCAAATTGCTGAGGAAGTGAAAAGAAAGGATGAATTTATAGCGCAGAAAAAAGCTGCAGAAAATGCTTATAAAACAGGAAAAGATAAATTAAATAATTTGAGTGACCAGATTAAAGCAGCAGAAGCAAAATTATTAAAATTGCAGGAACAATTAGCGCAGAAAGAGAAAAACAACTAGTGTTTAAATTCAAGCATAAGTACACTGAATACGGAAAATCTATATTTTCCGACGCTTAGAACAGCTAATATAGATTCGCTGTTGTCGAACAATGTCCAATCTTAGACGGTAGCCACTGCTGACTGTCTACTCTCGTACACTGTTCAATAAATTTATTGTCATTTTTTCGTGTTCCCCTTACGCAGCTATGCTGCTCCAATTTGGGATATTAAGGGAGAATAAAGTTTGATTTTTCGTTAAAAAATCAAACTTTATTTCCCCTTAATAATCCTATTAATTCGTCAAAAAAATCATACTATATCTGAACTTCTAAAAGCTTAAATTTAGCCTTTACTTTCAAGGTTACTTTTCCATTATTAGTTTTAAAATCAACTGCTTTCTCATCTACTAAACAGGATTTCACTGCTCCACTTAGTCCAACTATATCTAATTTAATCATCCCATAATCTGTCGCATAGGCCCCTTTCTGAACTTGCTTAATCAATAGGTTTCCTTTATTAGTACTCGTCGTAAAAGTTCTTAAAGAATATTTGTCTTTATTATAGTCATAGCCTTCTCCTGCGTCCTCATAAATCTGACTTTCATTATTACCAACAAAGACTTTCAAATTCAATATATCGACTTTTTTCTCTCCTGTATATTGCATTACAGGATAATGCGGAATCGCTGCACCAGCGTAAACAAACATAGGGAAAGTTCCTAAGTTTACTTTGTATTTAATGCTTTGTCCGCCTTTATATTTCTCTCCTGTCCAGTAGTCATACCAAGTCCCTTTTGGTAAATATACTTTTACTTTTTTGACATTTGGTTCAATAACTGGAGCTGCTAGTATATGGTCGCCAAACATAAATTCTACTTCTTTGTCTAAAGTATTTTCATCTGTTTGGTCATAAAAAGACAAGGAGCGAATAACAGGAGTTCCTTTTTGAACGTATTGCCAAAAAGTAGTATACAAATAAGGCAAAAGTTGGTAACGCAATTCAATGGCTGCCTTTGCAGAGGGGGTATAAGCTGAACCAAACGCCCAAGGTTCTTGGTCCAAACGGTCTTTCATGTCTCGTTCCTTCACCTTCTCTGCATCTGCTTCTGCCGAACCATCATCGTTATTCCCCATGGAATGCACCCGATAAAAGGGATGAAAAATACCTAATTGCAACCAACGAACCATCAATTCTCCATCAGGATATTGAAAAAAGCCACCGATATCTGTTCCAACAAAAGAAAAACCACTAGCACTCAATCGCTGACATTGGCGATTCCCTAATTGTAAATGTTCCCAAGTAGCTATATTATCTCCCGTCCATAAAGCAGCAAATCGTTGACCTCCTGCATAAGTAGCTCTTGTAACTAAAAAAGGACGCTTTTTCGGGTTCAATTTCTTTAAACCTGCGGTAGTGGCTCTGGACATTTGAAGCCCATAAATATTATGTGCTTTAGCGTGATTGGTCGTATGCCCATCATAGTCATGCATTACTTCATTTGGAAAAGTACAATGATGAACTTTAAATAAGGCAGGTTCATTCATATCATTCCAAAAACCACTTATCCCATTTTCATTATACAGTTCTTCGTATAAATCTCCCCACCAATCTCTTACTTCTGGTTTTGTAAAATCTGGAAAACCACA
Source organism: Saprospiraceae bacterium (assembly GCA_045106885.1). GTDB lineage: Bacteria > Bacteroidota > Bacteroidia > Chitinophagales > Saprospiraceae > JAFMDF01. Next base: position 4,714 of record JBGCFJ010000958.1, on the reverse strand, counting down.
ATTGGGTGGCCAAACAGGACCTAGCATTAAATCTCCATTGGTTCTTTTACAGAAATAGTCATTTTCAACGCCTTGTTTATACACATGATATTCCTCGTCTTCTCGAATGCCTGGGTCAATCATCACGACGGTTTGAAAACCATCTTTCTTCAAGTCTCCAATCAATTTAGTCGGTTTTGGAAAATGGTCTTTATTCCAAGTAAAACAACGATACCCATCCATGTAATCAATATCCAAATAAATAGCATCACATGGAATTTCTTTATCTCTAAAGGCTTGCGCTACTTCTCGCACTCGATTTTCTGGATAATAGCTCCAACGACATTGGTGAAAACCAAGCGACCACATTGGCGGTAATTCTGGCAAACCTGTTAACTGCGTATATTTCTCCGCAACGGTTAATAACTCTGGACCATAAATAAAATAATAGTCTATATCTCCCCCATCAGCAGCAAAAGTCATTGTTTCTGTGCCTTCTTGGTCAAAATCAAAATGAGACCGATAAGAGTTGTCAAAAAAGATACCATATCCAAGTCCTTGATGTAACCCATAATAAAAAGGAATGGAACGATATAATGGGTCAGTAGTGGCACTATACCCAAAAGCATCTGTACACCAATTTTGTAATTTCTGACCTCTTAGGTTTAGGCTACAAGATTTATCTCCCAAACCAAAAAAGCATTCTCCTTTAGGCGTTTTTTTAGTTATTTTAACTTGGGTAACGCCTTCTAAAATAGTACTTCTATGGTAATAGCTATCAGTAATACTATCCTCATTTATCACTTCTCCCTTTAAATCTTTCAACGTAACATTTAAATGTTCTTTCCCTATTTCACAGATTAAACGCTTAGTCTGTATCAGGTACTTTGATTTTTTCTCTTCAAAAATATAAGGCGTTTCTTTAGGAGAAAAATCAGGGTCTATCGCATAAGAAAAATCTTTTGGGAAATTCCCCCTACTTGCATATCTAAACCTTAAAATCGTATTAGACAATAAGGTTATTTTTAAAACTATCCCATTTTGACAATAAAAAGTTACCCCACTATCTTGCTGAATATATTGTTTGATTTTATCTGGAACTAACTCTATATGCACATCAGGGTATCGCTCTGTACCAACCGTTTCTACTAAAGGCACGGAAGTTGGTATTTCTGCCTTAGCTTCCTCAATTTGTTGATTTAGTTGCGCTTGCAATTTTTTTAATTGTTTGGACAACCACGATTTAGATTTTTCTTTTTTTGCCATGTTAATATACTAGATAACGATGAATGATGAACTTAAGTAACGATGAACGATGAACTATAAATGATGAATTCGGCGAATAAGTAAATGGTCAGATAAAATTGATAATAATTCGCTAATAAATGAGTCCTTAGACATCTTTAAATTAACTTGGGAATTATTATTTGACGAATTCATCATTCATCATTTATAGTTCATCGTTATTAATGTTATTGCTAAATTAGAGTAAGGATTTTGATGAAGGTTGGTTGGCTATTCTATGTTTTGTTTATGAAGCTGCAAATATAGGAGGATTGATGTTAAAAAGACAGGCAATTTGACTTAAGTTTATGGGTATAAGCTGGAAGAAAAGGGATTAATTGCAACTATAAATCACGAAATTGATATACTTCCTTGAAAAGTATCAATTTATTTATAATTTGGTGGAAGATTCGAACGCAATCTTCTCAAAATTTCAGTTATCACTAACTAAAACAAACCCTAACTGTGGCAGATATAAAAATACCGAATTTAGAAAATCCAGATTTAGAACCTATTTCTGGAATGGATGCAACTTTCTTATACATGGAAAGGCATAATAGCCCAATGCATGTTGGTAGTGTTATAGTTATTGAAGGTTCTTTAGATTTTAGTACTTTTAGAAAAACGTTGCTTTCTCGCATCCATCAAATTCCAAAGCTGCGAAAAAAGTTGGTCTATGTGCCATTAAGTGTAGATTATCCTTATTGGGCGGATGACCCTGATTTTGATATTGACATGCATTTGACGCATATTGCTTTACCCAAACCTGGTGGTTGGAAAGAATTGAGAAGAGTTGCATCTGATGTTTTTAGTGACCCGCTTAATCAAAGTCGCCCATTATGGTCTTTTACCTTTGTGGAAGGCTTAGATACGGTTTCTCAAGTACCAAAAGGTTCTGTAGCCATTATTTCTAAAATGCACCACGTTATGATTGACGGTGCGGCAGGTGCAGGCTTAATGAGTATCATTTTTGATATGATGCCGAATACTAAACAAATCCCAGAACCTCGTCCTTATAAACCGAAACCTTTGCCGAATGAGCTTTCTTTGATTGCTAATAGTGCGATGAGTTTTGCCAAAAATCCTTTAAAATTTCCTCGTTTAATTAAGGATACTTTATCTGCTACGGTTAAAGCAGGTTTTCTTTCTAGGACCAATAATGCAGAATTACCAACTGCCCCTTTTTCTGCCCCACCAACACCTTTAAATGGCATTGTCTCTCCTAGGAAAAAATGGAATGGTGTCATCTTATCTCTAGCTAGAGTAAAAAAGCTCAATAAAACAATGGGCACTACTCTGAATGATGTCATGCTTGCTATTTGTTCAGGGGCTTTGAGGAGGTACTTAAACGAAAAAGGAAAATTGCCAGTAAAACCATTGGTCGCTATGGTCCCAATTTCTACCCGAACAAAATCGGAAGAAAAACAACAAGGCAATCAAATTTCTAATATGCTGGTTCAGTTGGCAACTAATATTGAAGACCCAATTGAACGACTAGAAGAAATACATGAAAATACCGTCAGAGGAAAGACTTATCAAAAAGCGCTTGGCGCAAAAACTTTGGCGCAAGTCGCCGAGGTCGTTCCTTACGGAATAGCCAATCAAGCTGCTCGGTTATACTCTCGTTTTCAGATGGCAGAACTACATAACCCTGCGTTTAATGTCACCATTACCAATGTACCAGGTCCACAATTTCCTTTGTATTTTAGAGACCATAAAGTACATACGATTATGGGGATGGCACCGATTTTAGATGGAATGGGTTTAATCATCACGATTTTAAGTTACAATGGGATGATTACGGTAAGTCCTACCTCAGATGCTAAATCTATGCCTGAACAAGGCACTTTCTCTAAATATTTATTAGATTCTGCCAATGAATTAGAGACTGCTATTTTGGCTTATGAAAAAAATGGAGGTACTAAAAAGAAAAAACCAAAAGCAACCGCTGCTAAGGCAAAATCGGATGCACTGTTCACGCACATTAAAAAATATTTAAAAGAAAATCCTAAGGCAGTCAAACCAAATAGTGGTGTTTTCCAATTTCATGTCAAAGGAGAAGCCGATACTTTTTGGAAAGTAGATTTTGATAAATCACCAGCCGTTATTCGTAAAATGAAAGCAGCGAATCCTGATGCTACTTTTACCATTAAGGATGACCATTTGTATAAAATCGGGCTAGGAAAATTAAATATTCAAACTGCCTTTATTCAAGGTCGATTGAAAATAGAAGGAGATACTGGAAAGGCAATGAAATTAGGTGGGGTTTTGATGAAATTACCGAATATGGAAGTATAATCAGTTAGCAGTAGGCAGTCTGCAGTCTGCTAACTGGAAACTACCTACTGTTACCCTGGTTCTGCTTCCTTTCCAGAAGCCCGTCGCAATAAACCTCTAAAAGCATCTTTAACGGTATTTCCTGAATTGACGACTTGAAAAACCTCTGAAGTAATCGGCATATCTATACCATATTCTTTAGCCAATTCCATTACTACGCCACAGGTTTTTACGCCTTCTGCGACCATTGACATTTCTTCTATAATTTCGTCTAGACTTCTCCCCTTTCCCAATTGCATGCCCACATGTCGATTTCTGCTCAATGGACTAATACAGGTTGCTACTAAATCGCCCATACCCGCCAAACCTGCAAAAGTTCCTGGTTGACCACCCATCGCCACTCCCAAACGAGTCAATTCTGCTAAGCCACGAGTAATCACCGCAGAACGAGTATTATCTCCTGCCCCTGCCCCATCACCCATGCCTGCCGCAATCGCAATCACATTTTTTAAAGCACCACCCAATTCACAACCAATCACATCTTCATTGGTATAGACTCGAAAAAGGCCTGTACTAAAAACTTTTTGCAAAGCAACAGCAATCGTATCGTCCACCATCGCTATGACAGAAGCGGCTGCCTGACCCGCCATGATTTCTCTCGCCAAATTAGGGCCAGTCAATACGCCTGCTGGATGCCCAGGCATGACCGATTCAATAATTTCTGTCATGCGCATCTTGCTACCTTTTTCTAAGCCTTTTGATAAACTGACTATCGGTATCCAAGGGCGAATATGCGGTTTTGCAGTTTCTAAAACGCCTCGAAAACTTTGAGCGGGTACGCCCATCACTAGAACATCCGCATCTTTTACGGCTTCTTTTATAGAGTTGGTCGCTTTTAACCCCGGTGATAAATTTGCGCCTGGCAAGTATTTTTCATTGCGGTGATTCTCATTAATATCTCTGACGGTTTGCTCATTTCTTGCCCACATGGTGGTGGGTGAATTTCTTGCAGTCAGAGAGGCAACTGTTGTCCCCCATGAACCTCCACCCAATAAACCTACTTTTAATTTCATACTTTATAATTTATAATTCTCAATCAACAACGAATTCATCGTTCATTATTCAGTGGTGTATCAAAGTGGTTGATGGTGGGTGATACTTTCAAAGTATCACC
>JBGCFJ010000957.1:0-4625 GCA_045106885.1 Saprospiraceae bacterium | reverse complement strand
GCAATAAATAACCTACCAGAAATGACGAGGTTATTTTTTCTTTTAGCAAGATGAACAATCGCTGATTGTGAACCGCTTGCGGATGGGATGCTTATTCAGCATAGCCGTAGCTACGTTGAATAATTTTAACGCAGCTAAAAGTAAAAAGAATCCGTCAGGCTGGTAGGTTATTATTTTCCTCATCCCTTAGGATATAATGTAGTAGATATTCCCTATTTAGCGGTAAATATTGATAATAAAATTACCAATGCGGTTACGAAGAAAGAAGTGGAAGTAAAGAGTGAATTTATCGACCTACTGACGCATAAAACTCAAATTATTCAAATAAGAAGACTTAAAGCAGAACGACAAAGTAGTTTAGAGCGTTTCTTATTGCTTTTCAATCAATCTTGGGTAACAGCTGATAAATTTATTTTGGAATTAGAGGAAATACCTGAAGAATTTAGTGATATAGTCAATTATTTAGGAGGGCCTGTTCGAGATGAGGCGTTTAGAAAACAACTAAAAGGAGAAGAAGAAAAAAATGATATTTTTAAAAACCAAGAGGTTCAATTAGCTCGCTATAAAGAAGCCCTAACAGCAGCAAAACAACAACAACAAGCAATGCAAATTCAATTTGCTAAGCATTTATTACAAAAAAATACATCAATTACGGAAATCATAAAAATAACAGGCTTAGAAGAATCGGTTATTCTTACCTTAAAAGATTAAAAAATGGAATAGCAACTAAGTTAAAACCGCCATCTAGCCTGTACCTTAACCGAAGACCTAGTCTGCCCTTCAATCCGATTATTACCACTACTAAATCCATCTTGATTGGCCCAATAAGTTTGAGCGTATCTAGCCTCTAAAGTTAGGTGATGTCTTGCCCGATATTTTAGATTAAAGTAAAATCGAGTTCCTTTATTATAATAAGCTGGAACAGAAAATTGATAGGAAACATCGTTTTCGAAAGCATAAATTCTAGCATTATAATCCTCAATGTCAAAAATAGCAAACCGAGTCGTGAAAGAAAAGGGAATATTGATAGGTTTGTAAATAATGTCTTGATAGGCGAGAAACCCTTTATTTTTTGTTTCCGATTGAGGTCGATAAGCTTGGTTATACCAGATAAACCCTGCCGAATTGCTGCTTTCTTCAATATCAAATATAGACCATTCTAGGCGACTTCTTAATTCAAGCCGCTTAGTTACTTTTTTATTTAATTGGAAACGGAAATTAATTTTTTGTTTGTATAATAATTCATCAAATAGGGTGTAATCTAAGCGATAACTTTCTTGTTTTCGTTCATATTTCCAGTGAAAATAGGCCTCCATATTTCTACGTTTATAGAAGGTGACTCTAGCGTAATACTCTTTTCCTTTAGAGGGTGCATCTGCTCGAAATCGCAACCAAGGATGTTGCCAAGTATCAATATACCCAACAAATCGCCATTCATTAGTGGGTCTAATTTCTAGACCCATATACAATCCATTTTCATTGATGGTTCCTGTTGTTTCAGAAAAGGTTTGCCCAAATAAGCTATGAAAATTTCTAGGCATGAATCGACTGTGCAGCGAAAAATATACTTTAGGATTTAAGGTCGCTATAATGCCATTCACACTAGCAAATTGTTGGGTATTGCTCCAAGCGGTTTCTCCAAAGAAGGTGAAATTTTTGTAGAAATAGGTATAGTCCACACTAGTATTTAATAATTGTTGCCCCTTAAAAGCATATAAATTATAAGGCTTATCTGTTTTACCAATCGGTTGCCCAAATTGATTGTTTAAAACATTTAGGGCAATGCTGCCTTTACGGTCTTTATATTTTAAACTAGCTCCGACAGTTAATTGACTTAGGGTGTTCTTTTTTTCTATTTCCTTTTCGGTTCGATGCAAGCCAGATAATTGTAAGGAGGTGAAATTTTGTATTTCGTTATCTACATTTAAGGTATCTATTGAAATAGCATTGCCATCCCTTCTTCTACTAGAAATAAAACCGCTTAATTTTATTTTTTTATTAATATTTAAAGTAAGACCAGCTCCTCTTAGGTAATTCTGTTCATTGACGGAAGTAAAACGATTGAGGACAGGACCTGACCGACGAATATTGGTGACAAAAGCACTTTTTCCTGGAGAAAAGCTAGTATTTAGGATTAACCCCTGCCCAAATTGCGCTCTAAAATCACCGAGTACGATTCTATCAATTGCTTTATTGACCTTTTTATACATAAAATGGATAGAATTAAAATCAAACCCTTGTTGATTTTTGCCTTTAAAAAATGCTTCGCCAGGATCTTTCTCCATTGTTATGCCAAAACTGATTCGATTTTCATAAGTCTGCGCATATCGAATATAATACTTATTAATATCTCCTTGATAAGCTGGAGTCGTTTCATCCTCTTTTAGGGTATACCCTTGCGGAATTTCTATATCTCTGCTCCATCTTAAGAATAAATTTTTTTGACTTTTTTCTAAAATGGTAGCAAAGGTTTCATTTAAGTCATCTAGACTTCGGTTAACGGTAACAAATGGAAGTATTCTATAAATGGTGGGTAAGTCAAAATTAGGAACCGCTTGTAATTCGTAGATAGATAATAAATTACCATTCTTTATTTTGTAGCTAAGTAAACTATTTATTTGAGCCGTATTCAGTAAGCCCAAATTTTCCAATTGATAGTCGCTGGCAGTATTAAGATTAAGTGGTTTTTGTAAATGCGTATTCAACGTCTCGTATAAGGTATTGTAATCGAAATCAACCTCGGCCTCCAAATTTTCTATATAACTTTCGATTTGATAGGATAATTCATCAGGTAGACCGATGGAGTCTATCTGAGCCAGTAATTGACTGGTCAAAATCAAGCAAATACCAATAGTAATTAAACGTATAAAAGATTTCAAAAACTTAGATTTCGTATAGTAAATGTAGAAAATCGCAATTTCTGAAAAAAAAAGGACTAATTTTTTTAAAAAAGACCTTTTGACGGTTCTTGCTAGTTTTTATAAATCTATAATTATCCAACTAATAATAATTCGACAGAAATGAAGTAAAAAGAATTATGTTCTGTTTTAGAAATAGGAAAAAAATAGGAGAATCAGATATACTGAAAATGACAACATTTCATTTTGATTACTCAGAATTGCGACCTAAATTTGTGTCATAATTAGTTAACAACATCGGTCAAAAGTTCTTTCACAGTTAATAATTATTTAGTTAAAATTTAAGGATAGTATTACATAACAACTACTATTTTTTCCAGCAAATGAAATTTTGGTATTTTCAATAAAAGTATCCAATTGATAAATCAAATGAAAAAAATACCAATTTGTTCGTCAACAAAAATCTGTTTAGTAAACTTTATTCTTGAGGCTGGGTGGCTCGTTACTCTATGGCCATGCAACTAGGAATAAAGCTTATTTTATTTAGTTCACAAACAAAATCAATGCTGATGAAAAAAATCGAAGCAGTTGTTAGGTTATCAAAATTCGATGCTATTCGAGATGCCTTAGCTAACATTGGAGTACGATTCTTCACGATGAGTGATGTCAAAGGATTTGGACTTCAAAAAGAACAACGGGTATACCGTGGTAGTGTTTACGATGCAGATTATATTGCTCGACTACAATTAGACATTGTCGCAAATGACAGTAAAGTAGACGAAATCGTAGCAACTATTGTAAAAGCTGGTCAAACTGGTAAAGTAGGAGATGGTAAAATCGTTGTTTACGATGTAACTTCAATTACTAGAGTCAGAACAGGCGAAACAGGTGCTGATGCACTTTAATTTAGTTTATTTATTCCCGTTCTAACCAAGTATTATTTTAAGGGGATTTAGAAAAGTATTCTGGATAAATTTAGAAAGTTTTTTAAAAATTATGGCTTATTAGTATCCCATTGCAGGTCGACTCTGTCCTGAATGAATCATTAATAATCTATAGTATAACTTTCCTTTTTTCCTTCCTTCTCGATTTTCCTTTATTTTATTTCAAACCAAATTAGTTTTAAAAAAGGTATCTCATTACTATTTTCTGGATAAATGTGTCTGAGAATAGCACAAGAACTATTGTATTAACTGGTTAACCGTTGACTAGTTGACTGCTAAATGAATGCCTTATTCTTTAATTAATTAACTTTAAACGAAAGATGACTGAAGGATTATTTACCGCAAATAACACTTGGATGCTGGTGTCTACAGCCCTAGTGTTCATTATGCACTTAGGATTCGCTACCTTGGAATCTGGGTTTGTGCAAAAAAAGAATGTTGTTAATATTTTATTTAAAAACTGTATGATTGTGGCAATAGGTTTATTGTCCTATTATGCGGTAGGTTTTAACCTTATGTACCCAGGTGGCGATGGAGGCGGCTTTTTCGGATTTGCTGGATTTGGCTTGACGATGCCAGAAGGTGCTGCTGGATTGATTGAATATGCAGATGGCGGATATACTTATTGGACAGATTTTATTTTTCAAGCAATGTTTGCTGCTACCTGTTGTACCATTGTTTCTGGTGCCGTAGCAGAGCGAATAAAGATAGGTCCATTTTTAATATTTTGTATCCTTTTTGTAACGATTTCTTACCCAATCACTGGTATGTGGCAATGGGGTGGCGGCTGGTTAGCGGAAAAAGGATTCCATGATTTTGCGGG
>JBGCFJ010000956.1:0-4210 GCA_045106885.1 Saprospiraceae bacterium | reverse complement strand
ACATCAAGCTTTGCGAATTTAAAACCTCATCGTGATGATCCCAACCACCGAAGGTGATGAAAAAGGTTTGGCGTTTCATACCTAAAGTATCTCTGGCAGCAATAGTCTTAGCGACCATTTGCAAACTCTGCGATAAATTACTGGTCGAAAAAACCGTTGTAAATGGTGGTGCTTGATTAATGCCATTAATAGCTGAACTAAATTGTTGGTGACTATCCTGCGCATTTTTGGTAACCCCAGCGTAAGTTTTTTGGAAAATGTCTTGGTATTGATGTTCCATCATACTTTTGACAGCTCCATTTCGTAGGGTGCTGTAAAAATCCATATCCTCGCTGCCTGTCAAACCAATACTGCCTGTGCCAGACGGATTAATGGTATATTCTACCACATTATTTCCTGCTTGGAAAACATTCGTGCCAGAAAGAGAAATGTTCATGGAAATATTTTGATTGCTGTTCATAGAACTTATACTACTTTAGGTTAAGATTTGAACTTTTTCAAAAGATTGAAAATTCCAAGTCAAGAGGGATTTGAGTTCGTTTTTTACATAATTTAAGCTAGCTAAAAATTGTTGTAAAGCTTTTTTGAAATCTTTGAACTCCGCATAATATTTACCGTGAAGGACTTTCTTTTTAACAAACTTCCACAATCGCTCAATCAGATTGAGTTGCGGAGAATAAGATGGTAAAAAAAGTAATTCGATACCAAGAATTTTAGCATATCGCCTAACCAACTTACATTTTTGATAGCGAGCATTGTCTAAAACTAAAGTTATGGTTTTACCTAGATATAGCCAGTATAATTTACGTAGTAATTTACAGACTGATTTAGCATTGATATAGGTATCATTTTCAACGGTGGTCAAGGTCATATCAACGGCATTGATTGCTCCAAGTACATTAAAGCGTTTTCTACCAGGAGGTGTACCAACGAAAACTCGAACAAAACACCAGGTATAACTCATAAATGCGCCATGAACAAAATGAGCTGCATCAGTAAAAAGTATGACACGGTTTCCTTTTTTAGCTTCCTCCAATCGAGGAGTCAGTTCATTATCTAGGAATTCTTTTTGCTCTACTCGTTTTTCAAGTGTATTTCCTTTGTGTCCACCTGGCAGCGACCCTGTTTTTAATCGGCGTAAGCCAATACGGTTTAGAAAGTCTCTAATTTGAGGTATAGAACGCTGAATTCCTGTTAGGTCGAAAATACGCTGCCTAGCCTCGGATAAAGTAGAAGGAGGAGTATCATCGAAATCCTTTTTTATTTTGTCTGAGTGACTATCTAGCTTACTTGGTTGACCTTCATATTTTAAGAAAGTCAACCCTGCTATACCTTTTTCAACATAAGATTTCAAGTAGGTTGTTAAAGTTGTTTTGGTGATTCGGCATATTCTACATATTTGTTTGTGAGCCATTCCATTGGCTTTTAAATACAAAACGTGCATTTTTTGTCTGACCCTTGAGTGTGGATGATTTTTAAAGCCTTCATAAAGGGTATCTATTTCGTCTGATGTAAATTCTATTTGTATCATGTTTTTGGCAACAAAATAAAATATTTTATTTTTATTAGGTTTAATTCTTAGCCTAATTTAGTATAATCAATTAACTTTTTAGACTTTGGACAATAAAATTTTAGGCAACCAGAGGTCACAGAGCAAAAACATGATAATATTTTCTAATATTGCTATTCAAGCTGTTCCGTTTTTTGCTTTTTATTCTGGTCAGTAACCTGTTTACGTCTAGGTTTATGCTTGTCTCGTTTGGTTTGAGTGTCCCCTTTTTTTCGTCCTTTTCCATTTTTCGACTTTCGAGGCGCAAAGGGGGTTAGGTCAAAAGTTGAAAAAAGGGTTTTAGCTCCTTTACGAGTCCATGCTATGGACAATGGCTCATTTGATTGTTCAGCTCTTTTTACCGATTCCAGATATTGTTCCCAAGGATTGACTTGTAGCTCAACGTCTGTACGAGCAGCATACAAAAGCCAAAAAGTGGTTTGGACGGTCCATAACCATGCGCTTAAATGCTTGACATCGGGCGTTTGATATTTATCGGCTAACAAATTTTGTTTCATAAAACGATTGTGTCCTTCTATATCAAAACGCCGTAAGTAGTCAATTTGAGCCTCTTTGGTATCGTATTCGATTTGCTTTTTGCTCCAAAGGGACAAATACATATCTTTATTGAAAATCCGCTGACCCGTTTTTTTGTCAATAAAGCGAACGCAAATCAAGTCAAAAGGCTTATCACTCATTTTGTGGTCTCTTGTACCCCTTAATAATAGGCCATTCCAACGATATAATTGGACAATCAATGCTCGTCCTTTTTTTGTTTTGGTTTCATATTGTTTGGTTTCATCTGGAGCTAAATCAAAAATAGGGGTTACCGTTTTTTCAAAATGTTCTTTGGTTTTGGGGTTGTAACATTTACGAGTGGAACTGACTTGTAAATAATGTGGCTCATCAGCATATGCTTTATTTTTGCCTTTGTCTGTTTGTGTTCCATCGTAAGGACGATATACCTTGATACCATGTCGTAATCGAATGAGTAACAGTAGGTTGTCGAACTTTTCTACCAATGGACAAATATAAGCAGGGCTACCGTAGCCACTATCTGCCGCATTGACTACTCGTTTGGCTTTACCAAAGGGTAAATCTTTTTGGGTCAATAAATCCATCAACTGACCCGCGGCAAATTCCATCTTATCCGCCTCTAAATCTACCAGTTGGGTATCAAGGGGTAGATTCCAAGGCACTTTGGACTGGTCTGCATAAAAACCGATATTGACACAGGATACATAGTACCCAACATCAATGGATTTATTGGACTTAATTGGGTTATTGGGAATATTTACATACCCTCTATTTGCCAATGTTGGAGAATACGGCTTGCGAATAGTCGTAAAATCCGTATTCAATTTATACACTTCCTCTTTTGGAAGGTGGTCTTTTAACAGGACATATAGTCCTCGTTTAAAGGTGCGACTCTCCGAAGATGTTAATTGGAGACCGATTTCTTTCATCACTTTACTCGTTATGGAGTAATGATATTGAAAAAAAGGACTCAAACTTAGTTGGGTCGGGCTGCTGGCAGCTACCTCACTACCCAAGGCCATGACGATACCAACAAATGCTTTGGTACGATTTATGTCAATCAATGATAATATATCATGGCAAAACTGTTCTGCTTTATTTTGTAGTATTTTCACACTTTACTAAAAGCAATAGTTTTGCCTATTTTTTTTGAACGACTTTCCGTCCAAAGTCTAAAATACTCCTTTAGAGGAAATTATTTCATTTAAAAAAGATTCTGAGGCTAATCATAAATTAAAACAACTAAGACTATGGATGCATTCTGTTTCATCCCAAAAAGAAAATAGTAAAATATTGGAAGAAAAACTTGAATTTCTAATTGCAGATTATGAAAAATACATGCTATTACAAAAGGCTAAATTTAATACAGGTTTTTTTGAATTTTTAATAACTACTACTGCTGACACAATTGAAAATGCCATTAAACTTCGGCTAGGCAACTTGGCGAAATCTTTATTTAAGATAAAATATAATAAGATAGCATTAACTGAAAAAGAGATGAAAGCTCCAGGTAGAGAAATAGCTTATCTCTCTCAGGTTAATAGTCAGTTTAAATGAATCTTTGAATTATTGATTTCTAAATTTAGAAATTTACCAATAGACTGTCTTTCGGCTATCCTAAAAAGAAGGTATTTTAAGATAATGTTTAAATGGCTGTTTTTACCGTAATTTTCAGATTCAAAAAACCTTTACACTATATTGTAAAGACAGCTTTTGGGAATTGGATAAATACGTTTTACAAACGAAAGATTATAGTATCTTCATACATTGGCATTAGCCACATTCCCCTTTTTAATTAAAGGAGAGAATTAAGCCTAAAACATTCAGTACCTATCCATTTAATTTTTTCAGATTTACTCAAACGAGTGGATGAAAATCAAGTATTAACAGCTTTTAATAAGTGGGCAAGCAGCTATGTACTACTTGAAAAAGGGGAATTTGTAAGTGGAGATGGAAAAGCTTTGGGTTTGCTCATACTCCTTTTTTATAATTTATTGTCTAACTATCTTATCTCTATGCTACTTTAAAATTTCTATATTGTTGTAGGTCTTTTTCTTTTGCAAGACTCAATATAAAATCATGTGGTGTCAAAATACCAACCAATTCATCATTTTCCAAAATAGG
>JBGCFJ010000955.1:0-3181 GCA_045106885.1 Saprospiraceae bacterium | reverse complement strand
TTTCTTATACTTAAATTGGATAAACGGCTCAATAAGTGTAATGCTATCGGTGTAGTAGATTTTCTCTAGGGTAAGTTGATTTCTATTCGTTTTTAGTTGCTTGTATTCCCATTTTTCTACCTCTTCGTAAGACAAAATGGTTGTTCCAGTTTTGTGAATGACCTTATTATCTATGGTGATTTTTATAAGGTAGAAATGGGCTTTTCTAATACGCCTAGCAGCTTGAATAAATAAATTGGTAACCGTCCAATCTTCCCATCGATTGCGTTCTTGCCAATGCTCCCACTCGTCTTTCACCGTTAGGTATATTTCTTTTAAGGACTGGTTCTCGTCCCAGAGTAGCTTTGTTTTCCAACTTAATTCAAATACATCGAGGCCAAATTCGTGATAAGCGATTTGTATTAATTTTCGCTCTAGTAATTTTTCCAAAGTATCTTTTTTGGCTTTACCTAAATCCTCATATCCTAAATATGGATGGGGCTTACCAAGCAAATGCGTTGTTTTTTGGTATCTATGGTCAGAGATAAATTTATCATTATCCATGTACCGTCTTTGCCGATGTAGTTTATTGAATAGTCTTTTTTCTCCTAAAGAAATGCCATTTAACCAATACTGCGGAGCAGGTAGATATTTGATTGACCGTCTTAGAAATCTTGCATGAGGACAAGCTCTTTTTTTGTGGCTGAAGTGAGCAGACTTGTCTTTTGTTGGATTTTTGGCTACTAATGCTGTATCACAAAAAGGGCAGCGTAAGCCTTTAATAGCTCCTTGCAGGGCATCCTCTATATATACCCAATTATGGGATAAACCTCCATTGTATTTTGTTCCGAAAACAAGCACGATTTCTTTTTTGGTGTAGCCATTATTAATAGTAGAACAATGATACAATTTTAATTAGGATTTAGTGTAAATATTTTTTGTAAAGTATCTTACAAAAATAATTGCTGAAAGTTGCTTCCTTCTCTACAAATTTTTACCTTTGTAAGGTACTTTACAAAAAAATACTAGCTATGATAGAAACTTATGATTCACCAACTACGGCACAGTTTGATGCTTTCGAAGATGCGTATGAGTTTTTTAATGAGAAATTATTTGATAACGAGTTACCGTCTGTTATTCTCAATCTAAGTCGTAAGAGTAAAGCTATGGGTTTTGTTGCTCCCTTCAGGTGGCGTAAAGCAGAAGACCAGGCAGGAAAAGGAACGATACACGAGCTTTCCCTCAACCCTGAAATATTATCTATGTCCTTGGTTGATGTGTATAGCACCCTCGTACATGAGCAATGCCATATCTGGCAATATACATATGGTAAACCTTCTCGTAATGGCTATCATAATAAGGAGTGGGCATCACAAATGCTATGGGTTGGATTGATACCTAGTCATAACGGGCAAGTGGGCGGTAGAATGACGGGGCAGAATATGAGTGATTACCCAGAGAAAGGAGGAAAGTTTCTTAAAGCATTAGACGAAATGCCAGAGGAGTATAAATTACCTTTTACCTCGGTCGAAGGTGACTTTAGGAGAAATACCGCAGCACTTACAGGAGGATTGGTAGGAATCATAAATATAGGTGATGAATCTCCCCCTAAACCCAAGACTTCAAAGAATAAATATAGTTGTTCTTGTGGTAATAATGTATGGGGAAAATTGGAGCTTAATATTAATTGTGGGGATTGCGAGCAGTCGTTTCACTTAGTTGAATGGTAATAGGAAGTATTTTTATTTGCTCTTTTGTAATTCTAAAGTGTTAAACCAATACGAATAAGTAGCATTTCTAATTTTTCGATATCGATTTAAAAAATTAAAATTTTGGTCTTCTATTAGTTTATCTGCGTCTATAAGATTTATAAACGATTCAGGCTGATTATGTTTAAAGCAAGTAGCGAGAAATGCAATCTTTGCTGCAGTTTCTATAGCTTGCTCAATATTAAATCTACCATCCATCAAGAACGATTGAAATCGTTTAATTCCGGTGTTCAATTCTTGAAACCTAGAATGATTTGGCTCAATTTTATTACGTTCTCTTTTGGCCAATAATAAGGCTACTTCAATGGTGTCATTGAGAACATCTTCTATTGTTGTATCAGTAAGCCTTCTGTAAATTAATTCTTCTTTAGCTATTTGTCGAAAGGATTGAAGGGCTATATTTAAATCAGTCACTTCATCTAAAAGACAGCCTAAATCAAATAATTGTTTATTGATTTCCATGCTCATGGAGATGCCATTTTTTGCATAAGGAATTCCAATAGTAGTAGGTGCAAAAGCTGTTAATTTATCACCAAGCATAGAATTGATAGAAGGAACTTTAACCATTTGTGTTTGTCCTTTAGTTTTTAACCAAGGACTATCAATGGCAACTTCTAGTAGTTCTGGATAAAGATTATCCTCTAGTAAAATATCCAAAAGAATGTAGTTAGCTTTTTGATTTAGTTCGGATTGATAATAAAAGAAATAATGAGCCTTTGGAATACCTTTCTGATAACTTCGTTTTTCATCTAATTCAAAACGGTCAAAATGAGAAGAATCAATGACCTTTTGTAAAACTTGCTCAATATCTACCCTATCTATTTTAGTGATAATATCAATATCAACAGAGAATCTTGAAGGCTTTTCTAATAGTAAAATAAGACTTGTGCCTCCTTTAAAAATAAAATCCAAATTATGTAAAGTTAACTGTTCTAGTAAAGCTAAAGCCTGAATCATCTTTTCTAAAACAGGAGGATTAATTTTTTTGTAGATTTTGTTTTGCTTAAAACTAAATATCCAATCTTTTGAAAAGCTTATAGGGTCAATCATTTAGAGTGTTTTGAGGGAAGTTGGTAGTTTTTTCTTTTAGAAATTGTTGAATAGCTATTTTCTTTTTTCTCCTTCCAGCATAACTAAATAAGCGAGAATAATCTAGCTGATATAGCTGAATAGCTTTTTCAAAGATATGGACCATTTCCTGTCCTTGATAAGCGTAAAAAGTCTGTTCATCTGCAAATAAATCAACTAGCATTTTTTCTAAGGTAGAGACTTGTGTATTTGACACCTTTTTAATAGGAGCTCGACCTGGTAACGATTTTAATACTATTGGAGAATTGGCGCTTGATACGTATAAAGAAAAGACTTTTTTATCAGGGTTGAGGTAAACTTCCCTTTTACCATCTGCTCTTAGCAAATCAAAGGTATCAGTTAAG
>JBGCFJ010000954.1:0-3494 GCA_045106885.1 Saprospiraceae bacterium | reverse complement strand
CCTGTAATGATTGTACGCCAATTATACAACAAGACACTTGTTTGATGACCTTCATTATAGGAACGGATGGTACACCTAGAGTAGATTCTTTAAATTGTTGTGATAATAAAAGTACGTTTACAGATGATGGGACAATAGATGGTTTATATGCAGATAGTTTGGGCAAACCAAGAGAAGATTTATTCACTATTTGTCCACAAAATCAATGGCAACAACTAACGTATTATTTCAGTGATTTTGATTTAGCGACTGGAGATACTTTATTTGTCTATGATGGTCGTACTGTGACAGACTCCTTATTAGGTAAATTCTCTGGTTTTGGTGTTAGTAAAACTGGTGGTTGGGTCGCTTCGACTTGTAGCCCAAGTAAAAATGAAAGTAGCTGTTTAACTTTCCGTTTTGTCACTAATGGCGATAATAGGAAAGGTACTGGTTGGAATGGTAATTTTGAATGTACTGATAGAGCTATCAATTTGACTCCACCAAATATTACGACTCCAGCATTAGCTTGTCAAGTAACAACTACAGGCATTACCATTGACCCTGCTACTATTACCGCTGGTTGTGGAACAGTAGTAGACAGTCAAATTGTAAGAATTTATAATAGTAAAGGTCTTGTTTGTAAAGATACTTGCTTAGCTTTTGACAAATCTTTCAATGAAATTTTTGCCATTGGTCAGTATAGAATTGAATATAAATTAAAATCAGATACCGCTAAAACAGCACAAGCGACTTTTGCGATACAAGGTGCAACTCAAGTTTGTAATGATGTGGTTAATATACCGCTTGGTTCTAACTGTACGATTGCTATTTCTCCTGATGATTTATTAGAAAGAACTTGTGATACGATTACAGATACCATGTACTATTTTATCACCGTGAAAGGATTGGATAAAAATGGACAGGAAGAAGTATTGGTAACTGGTGGTGGAAAAGGAAAAGCATACCCTATTATCACCAAAGCTCAATTTGATAAATATGGTGGCGAATTAATCGTAGATACGGAAAAACGATACTATGAAAACTTGACCCTTAATATTTGCAATAGTGGTGTTCAAAGCAGCACTTGTAGAACGATCATCAAATTGTCCGATAATAGTGGCCCTACTTTTAGCGAGGTTACAAGGGATACATTTAAAGTATGTGACATTGATTTAACCGAGGAAGGATTGAATTTAACCAAACCAACCGCATTAGATAATTGTAATGAAGTAGAAGTTGTCTTTTCGGAAGTGAAGGTTATTACAGATGGTGGTGTTTGTGATACAACTAGAGCAGAAGTTATCTGGGCAGCAGTTGACAGTAGTGGAAATCAATCAACGATTACCCAAAATGTCGTCCTAATCCGTTCTGGTATCGAAGATATTGTGAAACCTGCGGACAAGGTATTAACCTGTGGCACAGATACCGAAGCTGATTTTAGTGATTTTGAAAAAGTAGATATTCCTAGAATTAAGGTTGGTAAGGTAACAAATGGTGTTTTAATACCATCCGACACCATTCCTTTAAGTAAAGAAAAATATGTTTGTGGCTTTATTCTAAAAAATAGAGATATTCAAGTTGACGCCGAGTGTGGCACCAAATTATTCCGTTATTGGGATATTATAGATTGGTGTACGCCTGATGCTGGCCCAGTCGTCTTAGATACACAATTGATTAATTTGAAAGATGTAACGCCTCCAAGCTTTACAACGGAGACTTTACCTTTCAAAACCATTGATTTAGGACATTTTGACTGTACTTATGACATTACTAAATTGACAAATCCTGTTGCTACTGATGATTGTTCAGCAGTTTCTGTTCGAATGGATAAAGTTTATAGAATTGAAGATGGGCAACTTTCAGAAGTACCAGCAGCAACTATTACTCAATTGGATGTCGATTCTTTCCGCATCAGTTGGATTGCCGAAGATGCTTGTCATGAGCAGACTATCAACGATACCATCACACAGGATATTTTAATCCAAGATGTGACGAAACCATCGGCTACTTG
This sequence comes from Saprospiraceae bacterium, assembly GCA_045106885.1. Taxonomy (GTDB): domain Bacteria; phylum Bacteroidota; class Bacteroidia; order Chitinophagales; family Saprospiraceae; genus JAFMDF01. The sequence goes on along the minus strand of JBGCFJ010000954.1, from coordinate 1,501 downwards.
TACAGACGAGATTACCGTTTCTATAGGTACAGCTGCGGTCAAAATGCACTATACCGCTTTTGATGCAGGTAGTTTTGATGCTTGTGGTATTGAAAAATATGAAGTGAGTCGAGACGAAAAAACTTGGGGAGAATTTGTGACTTTCGATTGTGAAGATATTCATAATACCGCAACTGTTTATCTCCGAATTACGGATATTCATGGCAACGAAAATACTTGTTGGATGAATGTAATCGTCGAAGATAAGATTGCGCCTATTTGTAGTGTTTTAACCGACCAAACTGGTACTTGTGATGCACAACATGCCGAAGCGTTTGGTCCAAGTACGGATGCCAATGAAGATGGCAAAATGTCAGAAAGCGAATGGGCGGATATGACGGAAGCACAAGTCGCTTATTATGATGGAAAATATGGCACACCAAATTGTTCTGATAATGCTGGCAAGTGCAATGAGTTAGTGATTCAACAACAATATCAATTAATTACTTGGCCTTGTGGTATGTTAGATATCAAACGTAGAGTAAGAGCGATTGATTGGATGGGCGAAGGCAATGTCTCTAATTGGGTCGAACAAAAGATTAAGATTGAATACAAAGCAAATTGGACCATTACTTTCCCTGCCGATTGGACAGGTACTTGTGGCGCATCCATTCCTACTTCGGAAGCAATTGTTACCAATGGTACTTGTGATTTATTAGCAATAGAAATGGAAGAAAAGACTTTTGTCACCAATGAGGCTGCTTGTTTAAAGGTACTTCGGACTTTCACCGTTATTAACTGGTGTACTTATCAAGCGGGTGAGGAAGGTGTAACGATTTCCAGAACGGAGGGAGAACATGGGTTGGTACAAAATCTAGTTACCCTTACTGCTGAAGGTTATGAAGAGACGGGTAAAATTACTTATACGCAAGTCTTAAAGGTGATTGATAATGAAGCGCCTGTGGTGATTATTCAAGAACCAGACTCTTGTATTTATGCAGTAGATGGCGATGCTACACCTTACGGAGTGGAAGACATTACACCAGGTAGTGCTCCTTTTGAGTGTGACGAGTTAAAAACTTGGACCGCTAGAGCAGCAGATTGTTCTGGTTCAGAAAACATTACTTGGGTCAGTAAATTATTTAAAGATGGTATAATGGTTTATGAAGGAACGACCAATCAAATTGATTATGTCGTTGAAAATAAATCGGAATACCAAGCTGAATTTTGGGCGTACGATGGTTGTGGCAATTCTGGTGGCGCAAAAACAGAAACTAAAAAATTCTGGGATTGCAAAAAACCAACACCTTATTGTTTAAATGGCTTAGCTACAGAATTAATGCCTTCTGGTATGATTCAAGTTTGGGCAAAAGACATCGACCATGGTAGTTATGATAACTGTACCCCTAGCAGTCGTTTAGATACCCGTATTTATCACGCTGCATTAGGTGCTGCTCCGAGTACTTTGGAAGGCGTTCAAGACTTACCAAAACAGGTGACCTTAAATTGTACTTATTTAGGC
>JBGCFJ010000953.1:0-7268 GCA_045106885.1 Saprospiraceae bacterium | reverse complement strand
GTCTAAGCTACAATTCTCCACCCATATCATTTTGAACCAAAATAGTCTCGCATTTACATACAGGACTATTCACGTTTACCCCATTCTGGGTTAGAAATAGTTCTATTGAGTTACTTTTGAACAACAAACTGTCGTGTCATTTGTGTTCCATTCGCATTTAGATTCAAAAAATAAAGTCCTGTAGGAAAATCATCCAAAAAAATTGACATTTTTCCTTTCTGAAAAGAAGCCCATTCTTCTTTATTTATTAATTGCCCTATCCCATTATAAATAGTCATTTCGATGTTCTTAGCTTCCACAAAATCATACGCTACGAACAAAAAATCAGTAGCAGGATTTGGATAAATATTGATTTGTTCCGCCCAACTCGGTTCGGCAATAGCACTTGGCAATTCTTCTAAACCTAATTGGAAGTCAAATCCATTTTTTGCCCCATGATCATCCCAATAAATATAATACACTTGCCCACTATCTACAATTACCTCTGTTTCTAAAATAGACCCTCCATTGACACCACAACTATTATCATCTTGTCCAATAATTTGGCTTGTTTCACAACCCGATTCAAAAACAAATAATCTAGTATCCACCCCACTTTCACAGGCATTAATTGCTAGGACATTGGTGACGGTTGGCGTAAATTGATACCATTTGGCGCTTACTGCATCCGAAAAAATAGCGCCAATTCCTGTTAAACTATCGACTTGGTGTGTACCAATATCAATTGGGATAGCGGATGCACAAGTAGCCCCTTCTGATGAATTTCCTACGCTTTCAAAAGTTAAATTCCAAGTAAAGCTATCATTGCTTTGTCCGTTATCCCAATAAATCACATAAGAAAATCCTGCCTTAGCTGCTACGGCTAAGCTAGAAGCAGTAGTTCCTCCTTTTCCATCTGCACAATTATCTTCCGCAGAATTAATTATTTGTAAATTATCAACATTCGCACAATCATCCAAGAACATAATAACCAAGCGAGTATCTCCCCCACCCTCACAGGAACTCACCGTAAAAACACCATCTGTAATAGGTTCAAAACGATACCAAACTGCTGCTGTTGCTCCTTGAAAAACTGCACCATCATCTAAAAAACTATCCACTTCATAGCTACCTTCAACGATAACCATTGCAGTAGCACAGGTCGAATTTTGGGCAAAAAAAATAAACGGATTGATAAGAATAACGAAGAGTACTAGAAGGTTGGTTAATAGAGACTTGTTCATAGGATTTAACTATTTCGGTCTTAAAATACCTTAACGGATTACTTTAATAATTTGATTAACTCGAAATAAATTTGGGTAAAATTGCAGTAATTTATGGGAATCAAAAAGGAATTTCAAGGATATTAACACTTATACGACAAAGGTATAGCGCAAATAAATACTCAATGAGTAAATGAGAGAATGAATAAATGAGTAAATATTAAACCTAAAACGTGGAGAGAAGGTATAAAATTAAGAACGTACCCCATTATTTACTCATTTCATCATTTATTCATCTACTCATTGAAAACTTGCTAAAGTAAATAATAATTAAATAAGGAGAACTTATCGACCTTAATTAGAGTCTGTCCGTAAAGTCGATTTTGTTCCGCTCGTAACCACCAAATTTATTTGGCAGGTTCATAAATTACTGACAGTCAATATTTTGAATCAGCCAAATAAATTTGGCGATTACGTTAGACACGCAAAGCACAAGTTTACGGACAGACTCTAATTATTTAACTAGCCCATTATTTACAGCATATAAAATCAACTCAGAAGCGGTATTGATTTTTAATTTACGCATAATATTTTTTCGGTGAGTATATACGGTATGCGTACTTAAAGCCAATTGACTCGCAATTTCTTTCGCAATCAGTCCTTTTGCTGCTAATTGAACAATTTCTATTTCTCTAACGGTTAAAGGCGTCGGTGCGCAATCTTCGACTGTGGGTGAGAACGACCGTTCAAAAACATAATCCATTACTTTTTTACAGAAATATCTTTGTTTTTTAGTAACTGCCATTATCCCTTCAATAATTTCTTTTTCATCACAGGATTTGGTTAAAAAACTAGTTACCCCTGCTTCTAATACTTCATAAATACTATCTTTTTCATTATCGGCACTCACCACAAGAATACCTGTTTCTGGATAATTTTCTTTTAGTAATTTAATCGTTGTGGTACTAAAATTATTCGGCTGATTATAATCCATAATAATTACATCGGCACTTTCTGTATCCATTAAATTTAATAAACTTTCCTCATCTACTGCTTCCCCAATTACTTTAATAGTAGCATGATTCCCCAGAATGTGATTCAACCCGACTCTAATTAAATATTGGGCATCAGCAAGTATGACAGAAATAGTAGACAAAATTGGTATTTAATGGATGAATTAAGTTTAGGCTAAAACTAGAAAATTTTGTTTTTTAGTACAACACAGTTAAGTCCTTCATGTTGCGAATTATATTTTTACTCTTAACTGATTATTAATCAGTACATTACACTATTTATGAAAAATCATTTTTTGTACACAACTGCGAAAATACATATCCTATTTGCAATTTCCCAACATTATTTAGATTTAGTTTAAATAAAAATAGACTTCTTTTTAAACGTTTTACTGATTTCTGTTTTATTTTAATCCTCCACTCCCCTACTCCCTTTGTCGGCTGCGATATAATTTAACAAGAGGATAACTACGTCAGTAGCTAAATTCGGTTATATTTGCAGTTATTTTTAAGTTTAGGGAGGAGGAAAACAATAACCTGCAATCTGATAGATTATTTATTTCCTCCTCCCTTAGTTCTTGTTTTACATCTAAAGATATAGCATGTTTCTACTTATTTTTATTCTTGTTTCTTATGTGCTTTTGAGTCTTTCTTTACGAAAGGTCTTTGAAAAGGCTGGTGTAGCTGCCAATAAAGCCCTAATTCCTGGAGTGAATTTCATGGAGTGGTGTAAATTAATAGGTCGCCCTAAATGGTGGGCATTATTATTATTAATCCCCATTGTGAACATTTTCATTTATGCAGGTATGTGTGTGGATATGGTTCGGTCTTTTAGGAAATATGAATTTAAAGACAGTGCTTTAGCGGTACTTTATGCACCACTTTCTTTCTTTTTTATTGGAAAAGAAGCAGGTGATAAATACGATGGACCTACTTTAGAAAAAGAGGCAGCTTATCAAGCTAGTATTGAAGAAGCATACAAAGCAGACGACCGTTTGCAATTAAAGCGGCTCATGGCAAAAAATCCGTACCAGAAATCTGCTGTTCGAGAATGGGTAGAAGCTATCTTTTTTGCCGTATTTGCTGCCGCATTTATTAGAATGTTTTTGATTGAAGCTTATGTGATTCCAACTTCTTCGATGGAAGGGTCGCTTTTAGTTGGAGATTACCTTTTTGTTAGTAAGGCACATTATGGCATTCGTACGCCTGAGACTATAGCGATGATTCCTTTATTGCATAATCGTTTGCCGATAATGGATGCAGAATCTTATTTAGAATCTCCAAGTATTTCTTCAGTTAGGCTACCTGCTATAGAGACGATTGATAAAAATGACCCTGTAGTTTTTAATTATCCTGAAGGGGATAGTGTTTATGTGACGCCTGGTAGAACTTGGAGTATTTATGATAAACGAAGAAAAGCGATTCCCAATCAAACTTCCGCTGCTATTGATAGAGGGAGATTTGATTTAGTCACTCGTCCAATTGATAAAATGGACCATTATATCAAAAGATGTGTTGCTACTCCAGGGGATTCTTTACAAATTATTGACCGTCAATTATACATCAATGGTCAGAAAGCAAAAAATCCGACCAATGTACAATTTAGGTACTTGGTAAAACATAAAGGGCCGTTAAGTGAAAGAAAATTTTCGGATTGGGGGATTTCTCCAGAAGATCAAGTCTATTACAATGATGGAACGAACCCTGTTTCTGAAACTCATAAAATGCTTGTACTTTCAGAGGCACAAAAAGAAAAAATCAAAGCAATGGATCCTAGTGTTGAAATCATTCCTAATGATATGTATTGGGTAGATATGCCTGCGGGAATGAATAGAGGTATTCTACAGAAATGGGGCGTAGATGATGGTAATTTGAGATTTGGGAATGGTAATAGGTTGATGTATACCTTGAAAAAAGACCAAGCAGATTCGTTAAGAGCTAATGGTATTCCTACAGAATACAACTATGAAACAGCTCGTTTATTTCCACATGACCCTGCTAATTTCAAAAATAATTCAGTGGATAATTATGGTCCTTTATATGTACCTAAAAAAGGTGCATCAGTAATTATTACTCCAGAAACAATCGCTCCTTATAAAAGAATTATTAGTGTGTATGAAAATAATGATTTAAGAATTGCGAATGGTCGAATTTATATAAATGGAACAGAAACCACTAAATATACTTTCCAACAAAATTATTATTGGATGATGGGAGATAATCGCCATAATTCAGAAGATTCAAGAGTTTGGGGTTTTGTACCTCATAGCCATGTCGTCGGAAAACCATTATTTATCTGGTTCTCCACTAAAGACGGTAGTGCCGCGAAAGGTATCAATTGGGATAGAATCTTTAGTTCTGCGGATAAGCAATAGGTATTAGAAGTCAGATGTCAGACCGAAAATTTTCATTTTCTGTCAGAAGTCAGATAATTTAACTAAATATTATCTGACTTCTGACAGTTTATGTAATAAACGGTCTGACTTCTGACCTCTAATTAGCCAATAATTCTGACAAAAATAGCCAATTAAAAAGGTAGTGGACGATTTCGCTACCTTTTTTAATTTACTGACAGCAAACAAATTACATATTTCCTAAATTATTAATAGATTTGTCCCTTGATTAAACAAAATCCGTTATCAAAACGTATTTCAAAAAACATAAATTTACACCTTCTAAAATTAGTAACGTTATGAAGTTAACAACTAAATTATTTATCTTTCTTTCTATTTGCTTATTAATGAGTTCTTGTCTTATTCCTAAAGCTCAGTACGAATTATTACAAACAGAATTAACTGCCGCCAATAGCCAAATCGGTGAATGTGGTGAAAAATTAAATGATTACATGGCACAGGTTAGTGCTTGTGAAAGAGAAAAAGAGAAGCTAAAAGGAGATTTGAGAGCAGCGCAAGCAACCGCTCAATCTAAAGATCAGCAAATAAGTGATTTGAAAGAACAAATTGGAGATATTAGAGGTCAAAGAGATAAGCAAGTAGAACAAGTAGGAGATTTAACTGTTTTATCTCAATCTGCTAATGAAAATATCAAAGAAACCCTTTCTCAATTAGAGCGAAAAGACAAATACATCAATGCTATCGCAGCCGCTAAAACAAAAGCAGATTCTATCAATTTGGCTTTAGCTGTTAATTTAACGACGATGTTAAAAGACGGAATTGCGGATGAAGATGTAGAAATCAAAGTTGATAAAACAGTTGTTTACATCAATCTTTCTGACAAAATGTTGTATACAAGTGGTAGTGCAACGATTACTTCTAGAGCGGATGAAGTATTGTCTAAAATTGCCCAAATTGTAACAGCACGACCAGAAGTAGAAGTAATGGTAGAAGGTTATACGGATAATGTGCCGATTAGCAACAGTTGTTTAACAGATAATTGGGATTTGAGTGTAAAAAGAGCGACTTCTGTGGTTAGAGCTTTACAAACAAAGCATAATATAGACCCAAATCGCTTAGTAGCGGCTGGTAGAGGTCAATACAATACTTTAGCTAGTAATGATACTGCTGAAGGTCGTTCAACTAATAGAAGAACTCGGATTATTATTTTGCCTAAATTAGACCAGTTCTATGATTTATTAGACCCTAATCAGGTTCCTGAGTAAGTCTAAATGAATAGATGAATAAATGATTAAATGTTGGCGCCTTGCTTGGATTTAATCATTTATTCATTTATAAATTTACTCATTTCTATTAAAGTAAAGTTACCCCTAAACCACTTCCCTCTCCTATACTCATATAGCCGTCCTTTAAGATAAAGCCTCCTTTTACAATATCCTTAGCTAAATCTAGACTGCCATCCAAATCTAAATATCTGGTAGCAGGACTAGCCAAAGCGGCATGCAAAGCGGCAGTAATACTAATAATACTTTCATCCATACAGCCCCACATTAAACCGATATTGGCTAAATTAGCAATACTTGCTATTTGTCTACCTGCTGCAATTCCGCCACATTTCATCAACTTAATATTGTATAAGCCAAAATGTAATGGTTTTTGTGCCAATTCCAAGGCATGTTCCATTGATTTTAGGTTTTCATCTGCCATGCAAATACTTCGAATATTTGGTGGTAATTTTTTCATGGAAGCCACATTATCGTAATGCATGGGTTGTTCCATTAACTCCAAGCCTAATTTTTCGGTTTGTCGGTAAAAATTCTTGGTTTCTTCTACGCCATAACCTTGATTGGCGTCAACCCTTATTTTTATAGCTGGGCCTACCGTTTCTCTTATTTTAGAAAAAATGGCTACATCTTCCCCAACTGATTTACCCGTCTTTAATTTGAGTACTTTAAAACCCATCCCCATATATTCCTTCGCTTCTTCCACACTTTCTTCAATGGATTTAATCCCAATGGTAATAGAGGTTGGCAGGCTAAAATGCGCCCTACCCCATAAATCTACCAGCGGAATATCTAGTAATTTTCCATAAGCATCATGTAACGCAATGTCTGCTGCTGCACATACGGCAGGATTCGCTGGAAATAGTTCTTGAATCCGTTGGATAATGGCTGCTATTTTTCGTAAATCTGCTCCTTCTAATAGATTAGCTACTTCTACTAATTTTTCCTTGGCTGATTCCATTGTTTCCCCAGTCACAAAGGCAGAAGGAGAACCTGCACCGACGCCAATAATTCCACCTCCAGTTTCTAGGATTAAAAATATATTTTCTACGGAATCAAAAGTTTCATAGGCTATCGTGTATGGGCGAGTTAGTTCTAGATTTTCACTAAACGTTTTTATCGACTTGATTTTGTACTTAGCAGGTATTGACATGGTTATTTTGATTTTTGGTAAAAATACGAAGTTTGGTAACGGATTGAAAATATTATTTAGGGATGGTTATAAAAACCTCCCTTCTTTTTTATATATTTTCCATTAAGATATTACCTTAGCCCTTTTAGGCAAAGTGGCAGAAATAATCAACCATTTATACCGCCTTTTTCCCTTCTAAGAAACTCAAAAAATGCGTCCATAATCCATTATGCAAGCATTTTTTGAATTCCTTAGAAGAAAAATTGACTGGTCTAACTGGCTAA
>JBGCFJ010000952.1:0-7046 GCA_045106885.1 Saprospiraceae bacterium | reverse complement strand
CTGTACCCAATGAAGACAATGTTCCAAATATAAAGAACATGTTTGCCAACAATGCGATGATTGAAACGACACCACCTTTTCCATAGTAGAATAACATGAATAATAATAGCAATGCAAATCCAACGATTAATGAAGTTAATGTTCAATTGACTTGGAACGGAAAAAATGAACAAAAAGATATTTTAGCATATAATGAGGCAGGCGAATTAGTTTGCCTTTTTAAACAAAAATTAACACCAGGAAATAATAATTTCACCTTGGATGTTAGCAAATTAGGCAATGATATTTATGATTTTCTTTTGGTAGATAAAGAACAAAATTTATCATTAGGGAAAGTTATTAAAGTAGAATGAGGTTATTCAGAGACTGTTCAAATAACTGTGTTTAGGCAAAATTTCAGTATTGAAAATCAAGGCTTTACTGCCTACTGCCACTGCTGACTGTCTACTGTCGTTATTCACTGTTATTAGAAGTTATTTTTTGCATATTACAATTAAATAACCTCTAAGAATCTCTTAATAACTTCTAAGATAATTAAGGAACTGATCTTCACCCTATATTTTAAACCTAAATGATTTCGTTCGATTAACAACAAAAAACGAAATCTGTATTCACGTTTTATTTAAAAAATGGAATAGGTAACTATTCCAACAATAAAGCGCAAAGGAAAGTATATTCAATCAATTTAATATTGACTGGATATACTCCTTTCGCTTTTATTCTATCCTCAAGTAACGGGAAGTTACTTGAGGATTTTACTAAGTAACTCCAATAATTGCGGAATATTGGCATAAACTGGTAGCAAAGCCTTCATGCCTGTTTTTATCATAAACATTTCCGACCTGAAGGTCGGGCACGGGAAAGCCTGAAGACTTTGCTACCAGTTGTTCATAATTTATATTAAATATTATTCTAACATTACTGAGCAAACACTTACCCGAACTATTTAGATACTACAACACTCAGTAATAATGAAAACCGTATGTCAAAAAACTATTTGCATTGTCAGCTTACTTTTAGTTACATTTTTACTAAGAGATGTTGCTGCTATGCCTTTTATAACCACTGAAATCTGTTATAATGGGGTTGATGATAATGGAGATGGGGCTATAGATGCTGCTGACCCATTATGTAAAACTATCAACGTAACGACTACGGTAGATTTGTTAGATGGAGATGTTTCTTCTGTGGATAATCTAATGAATAACCCTGGCGCAGATGGTGCTATTTCTCTCCGAGAAGCTATTACGGCTACACAATCTCCAGCAAGTGTAGCTATTTTTTATACGATAGGCTTTAATTTTCTTAATTACGATTTGGGACATTTTTATTATCAAGAAGATCATATTCCTCATCAAATAACAGAGACTAATCAAGTTAGAACGACAAGCATAGATGATTCTACTATAGCGGATAAAGATGCCGACTATCCGAGAAGCTGGTTTCAATTAACGATTAATAACAGCTTACCTCCACTATCTAATAATGTGTTAATAGACGGATATGATTTGCGACAAACGCATAAGAATACCAATGAGTTTGGCACTACTTTAAATACAGCGATACGTTTAGAAATTGTTGCCGCAGGAGCATTTCCTATTTTTATCATTAATGAAGCTAAAAGCAGAGAAAACCAAGTTATCATCAGAGGATTGAGCCTACATGGAAATCAAACAGTGATTCAAATTAATGAAAGTACGAATGGAATGGTGTGGTTATATGGTAATTATTTTGGCTTGACACCTACGGCATTGTCTCAAAAAATTACCTCGAAAAGCTTAATTGATATTAAAAACAGCAATCGACCAATTATTATTGGTAGTAACCTAGATGGAAGGGATGATGAAGGAGAAGTTAATTTGTTTGCAGGAACTATAAGTGGCCAATCGTCGGTTTTTTTAGAAAATACTAGCCAAATACAGATTAATCAAAATTACTTCGGAGTAGGTCTGAAAACTACCAATGATTTGAATAATGGAGAAGGAACAGCTATTAAAGTGAAGGGGGGGCGCAATAATAAATTTAGCCATAATATTATTAGTTTTTACGAAACAGCGGTTGATTTGTATGAAACGGAAGGTGATAGTATCGCTCATAATTTTATTGGTCTATATGGCCCAGATAATAATAACTTACGCATCGGAGATAGTGGAGGAATTAGTAATCGTTGTAAAGACTTAGTCATTACCGAAAATACAATTGCTAAGAGCCAAATTGGTTGGCATTTTTTAGCAACTAAAAATAGTCATTTTACTAAAAATGAGGTGTATCAACAGCTTACCGTAGGATTAAATATAGTTGATGCAATGGCGGACGGAAATCAGAAAAATGAAGCTAATTTTATTTACCAAAACAAGATTCACCACAATTTAATAGGTGTTTTGCTTGGTCAGCAAACAGATGAAAATACCCTCTTACAAAATAGTATTTATGCGAATACTAGTATTGGGATTGATATAAGTAAATCGGGAATTAATGCAGATGGTGTGACCGCTAATGACTTAAATGATGCTGATAATGGTCCTCAACAATTATTGAATTTCCCTAAATTAACCATCACTAATTATAATAGATACGAAGTGACTATTTCTGTTGATTTAGATATTGATGATACTTATGAAGACCAGAAAGGCTATAGAATAGAGTTTTTTGCAAATAGTGCTGCTACGGATAGAGGTGGTGAAATTTACTTAGGGTATTTAGATGTAGCAGGAGATGTTACGAATGCTAGTTTAACTTTAGCATTACCTGAAACAGTTTTGTTTTATTATTCTATTGCCGCTACCACTTCTATTATTAAGATTTCGGCATTTGCGAACTTAGTTCCCGAATTAGCCTTTTCTTCGACTTCTGAATATAGCCCTTCTGTACCATTACCACTTGCTGAAATTTGTGATAATAATATAGATGATGATGGCGATGGATTAATAGATTGTGCAGATCCTGATTGTGCTAATTTTTCGGAAGGAGGTATCATTGGAGGAGCTGAAGCGACTTGTTTACAAACTTTTTTGCCAACCTTTATTCATAATGTTAGCACACCCACTCTAGATAGTCGAGATGCTGTTTTTTATCAATGGCAAAAAAGTATTAATAATGGAGGAACTTGGGTAGATATTAACAGGGCAACAGAAATTTCCTATTTTCCGTCTATTATTACCCAAACAACACTTTATAGACGATTGATTAGAAGAAATAAATGTAATGATTGGTTGCCTTCTAATACTATTGAAAAAAGAATTAAGCCTATTCCAGTTGCTAATATTATGCTTGCAACGAATGAGGAGAACGGCATATTTTGTGCAAATACGCCTTATATTTTTGAAGCGGAAAAGGCAGGCACATTCGCTAATTATCATTGGAATTTTGGGGAACATGCTATGCCCAGTACTGCCCAAAAAAAATCACCCACAGCTATCACTTATACTACTCCAAATGATAATGCAGCCATTAGGCAATCGATTATTCTGGAAGTAGAACTAGATGGTTGTACCAATTCGGATACATTAACTCACAATATTCACCCATTATTACAGATCAATGATGTCAGCATCACTCAACCAACTAGTTGTGGTGGTGCTGACGGATCTATTGCTATTGAGGTAACTGGTGAAAGGAATCAGTGTATGACTTTTAGTATTGATGGAGGAATAACTTATTTACCAGATAATCAATTGAATGCTAATAACCTACCTGCTGGAGGTTATCATCTTTTTGTTAAATATTGCGATTTAGAGTGTGCTGTTGATGGAGGAATTATCAATTTGTCAGACCCTGCAGCGATTCGAGCAAATGATGATGAAATTACTGGAGGATGCCCTGGTGTTTTATTACAAGGAACAGTTGTAAATAATGATACTTTAGGGGACAATCCTGTTTTTTCTTTAGCCACAGAAGCTACTTACGGGCGCATTACACTCAAAGAAGACGGTAAATTTACTTATACGCCGATTAATAGTGTTTGTGGAATAGACCAATTTTCTTATAAAGTCTGTAACGGTACTACAGAATGTTGCGCTACAGCAGTGGTCAAAATAATTTTTGGGGATGAAATAGCCCCTACTTTTACGGATTTACCGAGAGATTTAACGCTTGGTTTGGATGATGAAATACCAGCTAAACCTACTTTATTTGCTACGGATAATTGTCCTACTTTGGATGTAGATTATGAAGAAATTAGTACGCAAAATAATTCGGATTGTGGACAGTATGATTATCTAATTACTCGTACTTGGATGTTAACGGACCAATGTGGTAATTCGACTAGTCATACGCAAACGATTCAAGTAGTAGATGAAACCGCTCCTGATATTTTTCGACTTCATACGTTGCCTAATGGTAAAAAAATGGTAGCGGGCGTTATGGAATTTACGAGTGAATCTTGGAAGACCGTACACCTACCGCTTAATTTTTCAGCAAACCCGCTTATTTTTACGCAACTGGTGACCAGTAATGAGGCGACAGCCGCAACTGTTCGACTCCGAAATGTTTCGCAAAACAAATTTGAGATTCGATTACAAGAGGCAGTAACTGATGATGGCATACATCTGAAAGAAAAAGTTGCTTGGATGGCAATGGAAACTGGAGCACAAACTACTCCTTATCAATGGCAAGCAGATACGATTCCTGTTACTCATAGTTGGACAACGATTCCTTTTACAGACCGATTTTCAAATATTCCCCTTCTTTTCGCCAATATGCAAACGACTAGAGATACGGATGCCGCTACTTTGCGAAATAATTCGGTTAAATGGACCAGTGCCAAAATAAGGGTGCAAGAGGAAGTGTCTGTGGATTTAAATTTGTCACATGCTTCTGAAACGGCAGCTTATTTAGCCATTGATGAAATAGGCAATTTAAGAAACCTAACAGGAGAATTACTTGGCGAAACGGGACGTATCAAAACGACCAATGAATGGCTTACAGTCACTTTGGATAATACTTATAATAACCCCGTTATTATAGCCAATAGTTTATCACTTGATGATTTTGACCCTGCTACAGTTCGGGTTCGAAACGTAACCAATAATAGTTTTGAAGTTAGGGTAGAAGAGTGGAGTTATTTAGATGGGGAGCATCAGACAGAAACGATTGGCTATCTGGTAATAGAAGGTAGTTTGCCACTAGAAAAACCAACTGATTTTTGTGATGCAAATAGTGTGCAAGTAGATTTTTCTGAAGAGCTAATTGCCCTAGATAACACAGGGCATATTTTACCTATTAGCTACGATGAACGCATTAGTTTTACAGGAACTGAGCAGATTATTCACCGAGATTGGACTGCCACAGACTTTTGTGGTAATATAGGAATAGCAACACAAACAATTGCTTGTTCTGGTATTGCGCTAAAAGCCAAAACGATATTACATGGCGCATTAATCGGAAGCAACGAACCAAACTTAATGCGAGATGATTTGCGTAAGGCCGACTTAATTCCATTGCAAGAACCCTATACCGATTTGGATGGATTTGAACATATTGGGGCAAGTGGGGGAGAAGCTTTAAAGTCGGATTTATTAACGATTGAAGGTCCTGATGCTATTGTTGATTGGGTGCTTTTAGAGTTGCGTAGCCGTTTGAATAAAAATAGCGTAGTAGCAACTGCAGTCGGATTAGTACAAAGAGATGGAGATATTATCTCTAATAAGGGCGATTCTTTGATTGTTTTTCCCAGTGCTATTCCCAGTAGATATTATGTGGCAGTAAGACATAGAAATCATGTTTGTATGCTTAGTAATTCAACCCAGACTTTTACGAATGATAATGTTCCTAACTTAGATTTTACAAATCCTATCACGACTAGTGTGGATGCAGGGGCAGCGATGGATGTTATGGCTGCTATGTGGTCAGGAGATTTAAATCATGATAATCAAGTGATTTTCCAAGGTCCTAATAATGATGTATTTTCCCTCTTTTTAGCTGTCTTAACTGATCCAGAAAACACCAATCTTATTAGTAATTTTGTCAGTCGTACTTATTCAGCAGCGGATTATGATTTAGATGGTCGAGTTATTTTTCAAGGACCAAATAACGATCGTTCTAAACTCTTATTTAATACTATTTTGACTCATCCCGATAATGAAGCTTACCTTTCTAATTTTATCTTACAAATTACAGGGAAAGGAGGGGGGTAATTATAGATTTATATCTCTATTCTTTTACCTCATAGTTCCAATTAATGGAATTTTAAACATATTCTAAGCGCCTAATAACAAAACAATCCTTTTTCTAGATTGATTGCCAATCATTAATATTATTTGTAAACTAGTGATTTGCCCAACCTATTATGCGTAATTTAAATAAATTTATAACATATACTAATTTTAAAAATTATTTAAATAATAAAATGAGCATGGTTTTTGCCCTTATTTAAGTATTTCCCTCCTTTATTATACAAAAAAACTCAACTCCAAATTTAATATTTTTCCTCCTAAATACTGGATTTTAGTTCAGTAGATGCTGATAATCAGTATCTTATAATACCTTTCTGTTGTTTTCCCCCCACCGTATTTGAACAAAAATTTTTAAAAAGCAAAAATGTACAAACTTACTACTCACACTGTTTCATGGACTACACATGTAACTATTTATAAACAACGTATCAACTTTACCTATTTTTTTACTTCCCTAGGTTATTTTTTACGCTTCCTCAATATTTTTCTACCATCGACTTCAATAAATTGTCTTAAGGACACTGCTATATGCCGATTACTTTAAAGTGATGGGCTATTACTGATTAAGGACTATACTACTTTTCAAAGCAAATAAATAACAAATACACACTATTTACTTTTTACAAACCTATAGATAAAATGTCAAAGCTGAGAGTCAAATTTTTAATATTTTTCTTATCTGTTACTAGTCTTCATCTTGTGGCAAAAACTGCTTATAGAGTTAACTTTTTTTCTAAGGCAAAGTGGAGAAAATAATTAGCCAGTTAGACCAGTCAATTTTTCTTCTAAGGAATTCAAAAAATGCTTGCATAATGGATTATGGACGCATTTTTTGAGTTTCTTAGAAGGGAAAAAGGCGGTATAAATGGTTGA
>JBGCFJ010000951.1:0-2685 GCA_045106885.1 Saprospiraceae bacterium | reverse complement strand
GTAAATCGTAAATTCTCAATGCTGGTCAGGAGACTCCGATAAAATCGGAGCAGGCTCAGCGGATAGCAGTGTCTAGTCTGGAGACTAGACACATCGAGCGCCGATATTTCTAGTCTCCAGACTAGAAATCGCTATCTCGTCGTCTCCTGACGACGCTCGTTTTGAGAACTTACTATAAATCCTGTATAATCTCCGATTAAAATCCCGATTGAAAATACGGGACAAGTTACGGAGTTAAAACCTGTCATCCTGTAGCTTATTTCTCTTCTACTTCCTCAAACTCTACATCCTGTACATCTTCGCCTGCACCACCGCCAGCGTTGCCGCCTTCTTGACCTGCGCCGCCAGCACCACCTGCGCCAGCATCAGCCGTTGGGCCTTCCTGTCCACCTTGGTACATATCTTGACTAGCTGCTTGCCATGCTGCGTTTAAAGTAGCCGTAACTGCTTCGATTTTATCCAAATCTTGCTCCGCATGTGCTGCTTTTAAATCGGCAACTGCTGCTGTAATTGCGCCTTTCTTCTCTTCAGGAATCTTCTCGCCAAATTCTTTCAACTGCTTTTCTGTTTGGAAAACCAAGGTATCAGCAGCGTTTAATTTATCTACTTTTTCTCTTGCTTTTCTATCGTCATCGGCATTCGCTTCTGCTTCTGCCTTCATCTTAGCGATTTCTTCTTTAGATAAACCAGTAGACGCTTCGATTCTAATTGATTGCTCTTTTCCTGTGCCTTTGTCTTTAGCAGATACGCTTAAAATACCATTCGCATCCATAACGAAAGTTACTTCGATTTGAGGCACGCCTCTTGGAGATGGTGGAATGTCAGACAATACAAATCGACCAACTGGGCGGTTATCTTTTGCCATTGGCCGCTCTCCTTGTAGGATGTGAATCTCTACAGAAGGTTGGTTGTCTGCGGCAGTAGAATAGGTCTTCGATTTTTTAGTTGGAATCGTAGAGTTCGCTTCGATGACTACATCAAAAACATTCCCCATTGTTTCGATACCTAAAGATAATGGCGTTACGTCTAATAATAAGACATCTTGCACATCTCCAGATAATACCCCTCCTTGAATCGCTGCACCCACTGCTACTACTTCATCAGGATTTACGCCTTTGTTTGGCTTCTTCCCGAAGAATTTCTCTACTGCTTCTTGGATAGCTGGGATTCTTGTAGACCCACCTACTAAGATGATTTCGTCGATTCCATCTTTGTCCAAACCAGAATCTTTTGATGCTTCGTGGCAAGGCTTCAAGGTGCTTTGTACTAAATCGTAAGTTAATTTTTCAAACTCTGCTCGGCTAATCTTTACGACTAAGTGCTTAGGCACCCCATCAACAGCAGTTACATAAGGTAAATTCACCTCAGTAGAAGTAGAAGAAGACAATTCAATCTTCGCCTTTTCTGCTGCTTCTTTTAATCTTTGTAAAGCCATTGGGTCTTTACGCAAATCCATATTTTCTTGCTTCAAGAACGTCTCTGCTAAGTGGTCAATCAGCACTCTATCAAAATCATCTCCACCTAAATGTGTATCTCCCTTTGTAGACTTTACTTCAAATACCCCGTCTCCTAATTCTAGGACAGAAACATCGAACGTACCACCTCCAAGGTCATAAACCGCAATGGTCATGTCCGCATTCTTCTTATCCAATCCATAAGCCAATGCTGCTGCTGTTGGCTCATTGATGATTCTTTTAACCGTCAACCCTGCAATCTCTCCTGCTTCTTTTGTTGCTTGTCTTTGAGAATCATTGAAGTAAGCTGGTACCGTTACTACTGCTTCTGTTACGGTTGTGCCTAAAAAGTCTTCTGCCGTTTTTTTCATTTTCTGCAAAATCATTGCAGAAATTTCTTGTGGCGTATATTTTCTACCGTCGATGTCTACTCGAACAGTATCGTTGTCTCCTTTTACTGCTTTATAAGCCGTTCTACCTGCTTCCTCTGCTACCTCAGAAAATCTTGACCCCATGAATCGCTTGATAGAAGCAATTGTTCTCGTTGGATTGGTGATTGCCTGCCGCTTCGCAGGATTTCCAATTTTTCTTTCTCCATTGTCCAAAAATGCGACAACAGACGGTGTAGTTCTTCCTCCTTCATCATTCGGAATAACGACTGGCTCGTTTCCTTCCATCACAGAAACACAAGAGTTGGTTGTTCCTAAATCTATACCGATAATTTTACCCATGTTTTATAAAATTTTTGTTATTGTTTACGAATTGAATGGCTTACTTTAAGATTCCTCGAAGACCGATAAAATCTATTAAATCAACCAGTTAAATAAGGTTCTAAAATTTGTTTACCGATATATACCAATCAATCAATGTGCCATGCCAGTTTTTAGTGGTTTAGTGTGTCAAAAGTGCAGAAAGTACTAGCAAGTGGCTGACAGCTTGTGTAAATCGGTTGTCAGGTTTGTGACAGAATGACAGAACGGCAGGGGATTGGGGAGAAAGCGAGATTTGATTAAAAACTATTTTTATCCATTAAATCACGATTATCTTAGCAGATATACTCTATGGTTTCCCAGTTATCGGGTAACTCTTATTGTTTTTTCTTCGTAATATTACCACCCTTTACAACTCTCTATATTCAATTATTTTAAAGATTGACCTATGACCGAAATGCAAAAACTATATCGTGTTTTTAAATTGATTCAATTATTAAACACCCCTCCAGGTAAAACCG
>JBGCFJ010000950.1:0-5549 GCA_045106885.1 Saprospiraceae bacterium | reverse complement strand
GGTATAAATGGTTGATTATTTCTGCCACTTTGCCTAAATTTAAAATGCTCTAATGTGAAGTTGAAATAACTACCTTCTTTGCCTAAATCAAAACCGTAATTCAACGAATTCTTAATAGTAGTTCCGTCTCTAAATTTTCTTCCTGCCGAGGCATCGTCATTAGGAGCGGAAAAATGTCCACCAAAAGTAGTGGTAAATGTTCCGCCATCGTTGCGGTCTTGTAAAGCAATATTTATAATTCCAGCAATGGCATCTGAACCATATTGAGCAGCGGCACCGTCTCTTAAAACCTCCATACGCTTTACTGCTCCAGATGGAACGCTATTTAAATCAGTTACCACATTACCTAGGCCTGGTGCAACATTTAAGTTAAGCGTAGAAAATTGATGTCTCCTTTTACCATTGACTAATACTAAAGATTGGTCAGGTCCCATTCCTCTTAAAGAGGCTGGATCTGCATAATTGGTCGTACCATTCACGCCATATTTGGCAGAATTGAAAGATGGAGAAGAGTATTGCACCATTTGTCCTAAGTCTGTTTGACCAGTTGCTTGTAATTCCTTAGCATTTACGACATCAACGGGAACGGGACGATCTACATCCGTACGAGGTTTTCCACGAGACCCCACCACGGTAATACTTTCTAGGTCTACTCCTTCCGATAAAATGACATTGATAACCGTTTGCCCATTAATCGCCACTTCTTTGTCGGTATATCCTGTATATGAAAATACCAATGTCGTCGCATCATCTGGAACAGAAAGTTCATAATTCCCATCAAAATCTGTAATAGTACCCGTACTTGACCCCTTTATTAGAATATTCGCCCCAATCAATCCTTCTCCACCATTATCTGTCACCTTACCAGTAATGGTAGTCGCTAGTGGTTTTGCAGAAAAAGTGATAGGTTTGAAAGTGGTCTTATTTAATTTACTAGTTACTTTATCCTGACCCGCACTTAATAAAATTTGCCCATTTAATTCTTTATGTTTAATGGCTCAAAAAAGTCATGTAGAAAATTCTTTAATTTTTGATTTTGCACCCGAATACTTACTTTTCTTTGGGCTTTGATTGCCTTGGAACTATAAACAAAAGATATATTTGCTAATCGTTCTATCTCTGGTAAAGCATCTTTAAGTTTAGTATTTTTAAAGTCTGCGCTGATTCTTTTATTCATCCATTCCTGCCCACTTAGGTCGTTTGCGAAAGCAAACCCTGCTAGAAAGGTGGTGAATAAGAGTTGAATAAGAGTAAATTTCATGATTTTGAAAAACAATTTTTTACTTTGTTGACTTTTCTTCATAACTTTGAATCGTTTTGTATTAGTGAAAAAATGGTTTGTGATTGTTAATAATTATTTTGGAACTAAACAAAAAATACCCTTTTCACAGCAGATGCATATCAGCTATAAATTGATAAGTCGCATTATCAATAAAAAAAGGGATTGAAGCTTGCAGCCAAGATTATTTACCGTAGTCTTGGCTGATTTTTTTGTTTTAGTTGAGTCTTAGTTGCACCCTCTACCATTTATTAAAATAGTAGTTCCTTTGACGTCGAAAGTCGCATTCAACGGAGTACAAATCATTTCTAATTTATTGAATAGGCTTTGATTAGCCAAATTTGCAGTTAAGGGGCAGTCATTAAATCGTTCGTTTGCCATGATTATTTGAATACCGTAGTTGTCCTCTAAATCTTCAATTACGGTGCTGACCGAAGTCTCCTCATAGATAAAAGTAGGAGTAATTTTTTTCGTTTTTGCTTTTTTAAGCAAGACGGGATTATCCACTACGGAGGTTACAAAATGCTTGTTTTTACTATGATAAGTTACTTTCTGATTTGGGGTAAGCACCACACCATTATTCCGTTTTTGTTTGTTTTTTTCTACGTTTTTATTATATACAGAAACCTTTCCTGATAAAACGGCTACCTCAATATCTTGCTTTTTACCTGTATGTGTAATCCGAAAACTAGTTCCTAAAACTCTTGTCACCACTTCTCCTGTATAAACCAAAAAGGGTTTGTTTGGGTTACGAGTAACATCAAAAATAGCCTCTCCTTTTAGGTAAACAATTCGGTTATCATTATTGGCAAAAGCCAGAGGTATATTCAATTGGCTACCAGGATATAAGACAATTTTAGAACTATCCTCTAACCAAGCATTTATTGGTTTTTTAGTAGTATTCTGAATGGTGCTTTGGAAAACAATTTTTTCATTGTCTAAAATATCATTCGTTTCCGAATGGAAATACAACCACCCGAAACCTGCCACAATTAATAATAACCAACTTGCTGCTACTCGCAATTCAGGTCGCTGATACCAAGGGGTTAATTGGAACTGACGAGCCGTGGTTTCGAGGTTTTCTTCTGTTTGTAAAAGTATTGTTTTGGTACTAACTGAATGCCAAAGTTTTTCCTCTAAGGCTGTTAAATTGTCTATATCTAAGTCCTGTTTATCGCCTAATAAATCATACCACCCTTCCACTAATAGGCGTTCCCTATCAGAGCAATTATTGGATAAATATCTTTTTAGTAAATCTTTAAATTCGATTTTATTCATTATTGATTTTTAGTCAGTACAATAATATAGTAGGTTTAGTAGCGGCTAACCCTAAACAAAAAGTGATTTTTTTTTATTTTTTTGAAAAATAGTATAAAATAGGTAGGTTATAGAATGGTCGATAACAAAATTATCCCAGAAGATACCACACGATAATCTTGCAATTCCAAGCGCAAAAACTTAAGCGCTTGGCTAATATGGTATTCAACACTTTTTTCGGAAAGCCCCATTCTTTCTGCGATTTCCTTTCCCGATAAATAGTTATAGCGGCTAAGTCTATAAATTTCGCCTGTTTTTGGTGGTAAGTTTTGAATGGCTTTTTCTAAGGCTATCATTAACTCTTTATAATTGATAGTATCTTCTACATTATTATGAATAGTTGTCTTACCCTTAGCAAGTGCAGGAATATGCTTTTGAGTGACTAATTTTGCCTCGATAAAATTAATAGCTTGATATTTAACAGATGTTGTAAGGTAAGCTTGTAAATTTTGAATAGCTGCCGTTTCTCTCCGTTCCCATAAGCTAATGAATATATTTTGGGTCGCCTCTTCAGCTAATATTTTTGAATTAAGTTTTTGAAAGGCAATAGCATAGCAATATTTCCAGTATAACTTAAAGATTACCTGAAAGGCTTTTTTATCGCCTTGCTGTAGTAGTACCAACAGTTGCTCATTGCTCAAGTGTACATAATTCATACTCAAATGTAAGTAAAAAAAATTATTACGGAAAATAATTTGGTTAAAGACTAAAGAAAAGAATAAAAATATTATTAGAATAGCAATATCATAATCTTGTCCTCTATGAAAATGTTCAAAAATATATTTTACTATCTGGAGGCATAGGCATTACCCCAATGATTTCGGTGGCACACCAGCTAAGAGCATTAGAGAAGTATTTTGAATTTCATATTTGCGCAAAGGAGGAAGCCTTTATCCCTTTTCGGTATGAACTCCAAAATTGGTCTTTTTCTCCTAATGTAGAGATACACCTCGACAAGGACCATAACGTTCCAACTAAAGGGAAGCTTACTTTTACAATAAAAGTCCATAGCCAAGAATTTTACATTGTTGGTAGAGTTGCCTAGGCCTACTGCTGACATGTAAAACGAGGTTTATGATCCCGTTTCACGGTTCAGCAGCTTACACTCCTTCATGCAAGCGGTTCACAAACAGTGTTTGTTCATTCCTATTTTTAACTTTAAAAACAGTCATTATATCAACATAACTCCTGTTTTTAAAGCCAAAACTAGCATCAAAATAAGCTATCCTAAATTTGTAAATCTATTTCTACAACGTTCCTTAGGCGATACCATGAACATTTAGTTCACTGTCGCTATAATTTGTATTGAGTATCTCTTTAATTTTCTGAAGAAAGACATCTTTTATGGTTTTTAAGTAGAATAGCGTATATTGTTGGGCTAAAAAGAAGTTCACCTTCATTTACACTACTCATTCTTCTTAACTAACCAAACGCATAATGAAAAGAATTGACGCCCACCAACATTTTTGGCAATTTGACCCTGTTCGGGATGCTTGGATTGATGATACGATGCAGGTTATCCGTAAGGACTTTTTACCAAAAGATTTACAGCCTATTTTAGCGAACAATAGCATTGATGGATGTATCGCCGTGCAAGCCGACCAATCAGAAACGGAAACTGCATTTTTACTAAATTTGGCGGCTGAAAATAATTGTATTAAAGGCGTAGTTGGTTGGGTTGATTTATTAGCCGAAAATTTGACGGAACGATTAGCCTATTTTGCTAAAAATCCATTTTTTAAAGG
Source organism: Saprospiraceae bacterium (assembly GCA_045106885.1). Taxonomy (GTDB): domain Bacteria; phylum Bacteroidota; class Bacteroidia; order Chitinophagales; family Saprospiraceae; genus JAFMDF01. The sequence goes on along the minus strand of JBGCFJ010000950.1, from coordinate 1,208 downwards.
TATTCGGCACATCGCACAAGGAGAAGCAGATGATTTTTTAATGCGGAAGGATGTGCAGCAGGGTATTGGGAAATTGGAGCAATTTAGATTGACTTATGACATTTTGGTGTATGCTCACCAATTACCTGCAGCTATTGATTTAGTTAGTCAATTTCCAAATCAGCCTTTTGTGTTAGACCATATTGCTAAACCAAAAATTTCGGAAGGATTGAGTGAAGAATGGAAAGCAAATATTAAAAAATTGGCGACCTTTCCAAACGTTTATTGTAAGTTGTCTGGAATGGTGACAGAAACAACTGGTTTTCAATGGAAAAAGTCAGATTTTCAACCATTTTTAGATATAGTTTTATCAGAATTTGGCGTCAATAGAGTGCTGTATGGTTCGGATTGGCCAGTCTGTTTATTGGCGGCAAAATATGCAGCGCAACTGTCGATTGTACAAGAATATATCGCTACTTTTTCAACATACGAACAAACTAAAATAATGGGAGGAAATGCGATTGAGTTTTATAATTTGGGAGAGATAACACCTAATTCATAATAGAAAATATGGACTTAAATCTAAAAGATAAAGTGATAATCGTAACTGGTGGTTCCAAGGGCATCGGATGGGGGATTGCAACTTCTCTAGCAAAAGAAGGAGCGATTCCATTTATTGTTGGAAGAAAGGTAGCCGATATAAAAAAAGCGGTAGAAAGAATTGAAAAAGAAGGTGGAAAAGCGGGCTATGCTATTGCTGAATTAACCATTCCTGAACAATGCGAAAAAGCGGTTGAAAAAGCGGTGAAAGCATTTGGGCAAATTGATGGACTTGTAAATAACGCAGGGGTTAATGATGGAGTAGGGCTGGAGCATGGAAATTATGCCGATTTTATGCGCTCTATTCAACGGAATGTGGCACATTATTATTTAATGGCGCAGTTGGCATTACCTTATCTGAAAAAGAGCAAAGGTGCTATTGTAAATATTGGTTCAAAAACAGCAGAGACAGGCCAAGGAGGAACCTCAGGTTATGCTGCTGCCAATGGTGGACGGAATGCACTAACCCGAGAATGGGCAGTCGAATTACTCCCATATAGTGTAAGAGTAAATGCGGTTATCGTGGCAGAATGTTATACCCCACTTTATGACCGATGGATTAAAACCTTCGATAATCCAGCAGAGAAATTAGCTGGGATTATTAGTAAAATTCCACTAGAAAACAGAAT
>JBGCFJ010000095.1:0-4709 GCA_045106885.1 Saprospiraceae bacterium | reverse complement strand
TCCACTAAAAGAAGGATTAAGACTTGCTCAAATTCAATTTCAAAATCTATTCTTTGCTTGTCAGAACGGTCCATCCACTAAAAGAAGGATTAAGACTTGAGTTTGTTGGTCTTAATAGCGTATGCAATAGCAATAAGTCATAACGGTACATCCACTAAAAGAAGGATAATTTTTAACCACTAAAAAATATCTATGAAAAATGGATTAATTCTGTTGTGCCTTCTTTTTATTATGAATAGTCCATTAATGGGGCAAATAAATTGTGAGGACATAAAAGAATATGTCGAAACGGAAGGATTCCAACAGTCCAGTTATTGTTGTTTCGATAGCGAATTCTTGACGGGTGTAAAATTCTATTCTCTAACAATTGAATACCAAACTTATTATTACGCACTTGTTCAGTTTAATTTTGGTAAATGGTACATCTATCAAGTACCCTCAAATAGTCAATTTAATTTCGGATTGCACGCTTTTGGCGACCAAGCAGGAGAAGCCTTCCATACCTATATTCACGCTTATCGTGAACATTTAGATTGCGCTCCTAACCTTTACTAAATCTTTTGCCATGCAACTAACCACACATCAAAACCAAGCCTTCGATGCCCTAAAAACCTTTGTGCAAGCCAAAGCCGAGCAAGTATTTATCTTGCGAGGCTATGCAGGAACGGGCAAAACGACTTTAGTTAGTTTTCTATTAGATTGGTTAAAAGGAATAAAGAATATTGAACCCGTTTTATTAGCATCTACGGGGCGGGCAGCTCGGATATTAAAACAAAAAACCAAAGCAGAGGCAACTACCGTCCATAGTCAGATATATGCTTTTAATGTAATAGAAGAAAAGGCCGGGAAAAAGAAGGATGCTTGGCAAGATAAAACGGGGCAGTTGGTACTCAATTTTAGCTTAAAACCTCCGACGACTGCCACGCAAAAATTATATATTATTGATGAAGCTTCGATGCTGTCTTATCAACCACAGCAAGGGGAGCATATTGCCCAATTTGGCAGTGGGAATGTGCTATCTGACTTTTTGAAATTTGCTGGAAAAAACAAAGTAATCTTCGTGGGCGACCCTGCGCAATTGCCTCCTCCTGTAGGCATCAACCCTTTTTCGGCAGCATTGGCACCGAATTATTTGTCTACTACTTTTCAGAAGAAAGTAGCCGTAGGGTCTTTGACAGAAATACTACGGCAAAAAGAAGGAGGGGATATTTTAGGCTTAGCGACACAAATTCGTAGCCATTTCAAAAGTAAACGCTTCGATAATTGGGAAACGTTGATGAACCAACCAGGGCAAGGTATTTTTCATCCTTTTAACCAGCAAATACTATTCAAACGCTATTTGCCTTTGCTGCAAGAATCAGTCACCAAACCTATTATTATCACGCATTCCAATAAGCAAGCTTTTTATTTGAATCAAAATATCAGAACCCTTTTGGGAAATAAAAATTGGTTTCACTTAAACGAAGGAGCTTTATTGATGGTGGCTCAAAATTCCTACGATGTGGATTTATCTAATGGCGACCAAGTAATTTTAAAGCAAGTCAAATTTGTGGAAAAACGGGCAGGCTTTACTTTTTTGGAAGTGACGGTAAAAAACATTCACGACCAAAAAGAACACAAAACTTATTTGCTGAAAGAATTTCTCTTTCGCCCCGAGGCTAATCTACCTATACAGGATGCCAAAAAATTATTGATTGATTTTGATAAAAGGGCTCGACATAGAGGGCATAAACGCAACTCGGAGGAATACAAAAAGATGATGATGAAAGATAAATTCCTGAATGCCTTACGGGCCAAATTTGGCTATGCGATTACTTGTCATAAGTCGCAAGGAGGAGAATGGCCACATGTGTTTCTAAATTTATCGGATACCTTAGACCGTCTGAATGGAGAAACTCGATTGCGATGGCTCTATACGGCGGTAACTAGAGCGCAAGATAAATTGGATATCAAAGGCGTTTATCGTGGAAATCAACCTAAAAAAAATAAAAAAAGATAATTGCTTATGCACCTTATACTTAATTCTTTTGGCGCATCGATTCGTAAAGAAAATGGTTTATTTTCTGTTTCGACCGCATCCGCAAAGCAAATGCTTCATCCCCGAGATGTACAAAGCATTTCGGTTACAAAGGGGGCTAGAATTAGTTCCGATGCAGTATTATTAGCCATAGAAAATGAAATAGATGTCCTTTTTGTAGATGGTTTGGGCATGCCTAAAGGCAGGGTATGGAGTGTGAAATATGGTTCAATTTCTGATATTCGTCGGCAACAACTCGAATTTTTTTATTCCACAGGAGCAGTCGAATGGGTGAAGGAGGTAGTCTTGGAAAAAATGAACCATCAAATAGCCTTATTACTTTCCTTGAAAACAGGGCAGACAGATAAAATCAAACGACTGTTAGGAAACGCTATTAATAGTATAGAAGACTATAAAAACAAAATTCGCAAAGCCAATGGAGAGGTTGTTTCTGATATTGCGCCTTCGCTAAGAGGATGGGAAGGGGCGGCTTCACGGCGGTATTTTCAGTCCATTACTTTATGTTTACCCGAAGCCTATCAATTTCTTAAAAGAAGCCAGCATCCTGCGGTAGATAAGTTTAATTCCATGCTCAATTATGGTTATGGAATGTTATATGGAAAAATTGAAGGTGCATTAATCAAAGCAGGTATTGACCCTTATGTGGGTATTTTTCATAGAGATGATTATAACCGCCCTGCTTTGGTTTTTGACATTATCGAAAAATACCGAGTTTGGGTGGACTATGTAATGATACAATTGGCAAAACAAGCAGCAATGAGTGAAGAATGTTTTCGCCAAGAAGGCAATGGTTTATTATTAGATGGCTTAGGTAAGCGAATCGTCATTCAATCTGTCAATGATTACTTGGCAGAAATTATCAAAGTGAAAGGAATTGAGCGCAGTCGAGCGGAACATATCAATCGGTACGCTCGACAATTAGCTACATTTTTTCTAAAAAATAAATAGGTATGCTTCAATTTGGACGTGCAATCACTAAAACAGGAGACTTGCTGCAAAAGATAGATTTATCAAGACTTTATCTCGGTATTCATAAACCTAAACAAGCCTTTCGGGATTTAATCGAACAATTGCGAATGGTGCGCAGCATTGATGAAAATCAATACAAACAGCTCAAAAAACAATTGCCGTATTTTGTGTGTGGGATTTTCCATCCACCTATTCGACGAAAAGAACATTTTGCCCAAGCCCAGTATTTTATTCTAGATATTGACCACTTAGAGGTAGCTAAGCAAGCTATTGATACCCTTAAAACTAATTTAACGCAATTGCCTTCCGTTACCTTATTATTTAAATCTCCAAGTGGGGATGGGCTAAAAGTTTTATTTCGGCTGAAAGCACCTTGTACAGACCAAGCACTTTTAAGTGCTATTTATCAATCATTCTACAGACAATTTGCTGAAAATCACGGCTTGCAACAAGTCTTGGATTATCGAACCTCCGATGTAACTCGTGCTTGTTTTCTTAGCTATGACCCGCAAGCTTATTATAATCCTGATAGTGAAGCCATTGATTTAGAACAATATATTCCAGACCTCGATTTTGCAGCAGCAGAGAAAGACCTTAAAGCCGCTGATGCTTTTGTCAAAAAAGCACAAGTCACTGCTCAATATCCCCGCACTAATGAGTTAGCGTCTGAAGTATTGCAGAAGATTAAAGCCAAATTGAATCCCAATTATCGCCAGCCCAAACAAAAGCAATATTTTGTGCCCCCACAAGTAGATAAAGCGATTGATAATCTAAGTGAAGTCCTTGCGGAATTTCATTTACAAATAGTTGAAACCAAGCCTATTAGTTATGGCAGAAAAATAAAACTGGCTAGTGAAGGGCTTTGGGCAGAATTAAATATTTTCTATGGTAAAAATGGCTATAAAATAATTAAAACCACCAAAACTGGCAGTAATGGCGAACTAGGTGATTTATCTGTTCAAGTGATAACGCAAATCTTGGCTACGCTACCTACTAATACTAATAAAAATGGCTAGACCACCCAAAAAAGTTTTTTCTTTAAAAGAGAAGCTTGCAAAAATTAGCCAAGCAGGAATTCAAGAAATAGAAGCCACCAGCAAACCATTGGAAGGCTATATAACTTTAAGGGAACGAATTCATTGCATCTTACAGATTGTCAAAGAAAGCCCCATCAAAGCGACCGAAATGACTTACTTAATCCTTTATGATATATCCAATGATAAAGTGCGAACTCAAATTGCTAAATATTTACTCAAGCAAGGCTGCATGCGCATTCAAAAATCAGTCTTTATGGTCAAAAGCAAAAACAAGCAGTTTCAAGAAATTTATGAGACCTTGAAAGAAATAAATGAATATTATCAAAATGAGGACAGTATTATATTAGTTCCTGTCAATGCCAGCGATGTAAGAAGTATGAAACTAATTGGTAAAAATGTACAAATTGAAACGATTACAGATAAACCCAATACACTATTTTTTTAAATAAAAATTATATCTTTGACAAATGTTCTGTACTCCTTTTATGTTAAAAATAAAACAGAAATATACTGTTAGGGACTACTTGATTCCTCATAAGTTATTGAATGTCAATTTTTTACAAAAACAGCTGTCAGAACGGTACATCCATTAGAAGAAGGATTAAGACTCTTTTTATTAAGTTGTTAATAATATTCATTGTTGAGTCAGAACGGTACATCCATTA
>JBGCFJ010000949.1:0-3766 GCA_045106885.1 Saprospiraceae bacterium | reverse complement strand
TGGTGTGTCTTTGACATGGATGTAAAAAAAAGGGAAAAAGAGTTTGCAGACTATGATAATGCCATTGAAAAAGCAAAAGTCCAAGAACCTGAATATAAAGTAGCCTATTCTAATGATGCTTTTGAGCTATGGTTCTACCTACATTATGATTATACGGAACAACAAAATCATAGGAAATTCTACTATGACGAATTAAGCAAAAAATGGAATATTAATTATGTTAAAGAAGGGAAAAAGTATGCTTTCTGCCTAGAAATATACGCAAGATTAGAAAATGACACAAATGCCTCTCAATTAGATGCCATTAAAAGAGCAGAGAAACTGTATAAAAATCAAGAGGATTTACCTTATCACCAACAGAATCCTGTCACTAAAATTTACGAACTAGTTGAGTTTTTAAATCAAAATCTAAGAAGGTAGTTCAATCCAGTTTGATTTCTAATTGTTTTAGACTTTAATTGAATTATATTTTTTAATATTAGATAATTTCCTACCTTTATATCCTGTCATTTCATAACAAAACAACCGTAAAACCATTATTTGAAGTCACCTTCAACAGCTCCATCTAAAGAAGAACTAAAAAGAATAGTTCATCAACTCGCCAAAGGGGATGCCGCTGCTATTGATACCTTATACCGTCTCTACTTCAAAAGATTAAAAAGTTACGGACGCCAAATTGTAGGAAAAGATAAAGAAGACCTAGTAATCACCGTCATTCAAGAATTTTATATGTGGTTGGTCAAAAACCACCAGAAAATGGCAGCTATCGAGGACTTTGAATTATACCTCTTTAAATCCGTCCGTTTAAATATTTTAAGCACTTTAAAAAAGCAGCAGCAAAGAGAAAATCTCTTTCAAAAACATATCGACCAAACACAGCATACCCAATCTCTATCAACTCCTTCTACAGAAACCCAATTTATCTCGCAGGAAAGTGAACAGTTACAAAAAGACTTAATTGCTAGAGAGTTAGATAAGTTGCCTACCTACCAAAAAGAAGTGTTATATCTGCGGTATTTTCAGAATTATTCTTATAAAGATATTGGAGAGATTTTGTCTGTTAGTGAACAGGTGGCTCGGAATTATGCTTATCGGGCGGTTAAGGGGATGAAAGGGCAGATGAAACCAAAAGATATTTCTACAATAGAAACAAAGAAACAAAAATCATAGAATTTTATTTTTTTCTTTTTGTAAGGCAGGTATTAATTCTTCTTTGACAAATGTTTTTAAATCTTTCCATCTATCTGGAAAACTAAACTCTCGAATATATTCCCATACTTTATCTTTTGGATTTTTCTGAAAATCCAAATTGTTATTATTAATAAATGAGTCCACAATACTAGATTCTTTATTACCTTTTGGATTGCCCCATAGATGAACTATTGCCTTCTCATGGTCGAAAGAAAACCTTAATACCTCTGGAATATTAGGAAATGATTTTTCGGAATCCTCACATTTAAATATCCAACGACCTTGTGATTTATTTAACCAAACTTCTGATAATTTGGTGTAATAATTTTTCAGTTCATTGCTATATAATTTTTCAATTTCCTGAGCCTGATATTCTGGCAATTGGTTATAGGCATCCATAAAACCCTTAGCGGTTTCATTTCTATCTTTTTCAGAAATAAAATTCATTAATTTTTTCATTTCATCTAAATCCATAGTTATTTTTCCTAATTGAGTTAGTAATTCGATATATTGTCTTATAATCAGAAAACAATCTAAATTCTTTATTTTCGGCTGTACATTCTTAAGCCAACTTATTAAAGATTTTTTTTCACCTGTCTTTCGGAATGCTGGTAAAACAACAAGTAATGGGTTGATTTCTTTTTTATCTTCCTCACTCCAATCTTCTTGATAAGGTAAGTTATCTCCTTTTAAAGGTATGTAAACAATAGCCTTAACATCCTTTTTCTCTTTAAGAGTTAGTTCATCATAATATCTTGGAATTTGCCTAGGTTGGTCTGGTGCTTTATTTATCTTATTTTCAATAATAATTGCTGACTTCCAATCAATATCGTTTTTTGACTTTCCGAAAATGACTATATCTATTCGTTTAGCCTCTCTGCAAATTTTCGATTCATAGAAATCCTGAAAATCAATTTTTTCAGTAGCTGAATTCAGATTTTCGTTAATTATATTTATGAATGTGTTTAAAATTATTTTACCATGTAAATCCTCTTTATGTCTCAATAAAGCAGAAATAATATCACTATGAAAATTTTCTCTCTTGTATTGATTTGAAATAATTTTAAAAAGGTTTAATTCATTATTAAGAATATCTTCATTATTGATTTTGAATTTTACTTTTTTTTCAATTAGACTTAAGAACTTAGCATGTTTCCCTTCGGACATTTTCATATGGATAGCATTATTTTATGCAGATTATTCATTAATTAATAGTAGCGTAGATTTAAGGACATTGTTGCATAAATATATCCCTCAAAAGTAGTCTCGGGCAAATAAGGAAAAAAAATTAAAATTTTTCAAAAAATCTCCATCCAAAGGGTTACAAATCAAAATCTCATAGCATCCAGCTATAGAAGGTCTCCAATAAGACCATAATTAATACAACCAAACCACATTCAACAACAACAATTTTTAATGAATTTCAAAACCTACAGCACCTACGAAATTGAGGACTTCCTAGAAGAAGAGGCGTTCCGTAGTTGGGTGCAAGCACCGACTAAATTTACTGACCAATACTGGAAGGAGTTTTTGGTATTGCATCCAGAGCAGGCGCAAAAGATAACCGAGGCTAGACAACTGCTATTAAGTATGGAGACTTATTTTGAGGTAGCAGAAGAAGATACAACGGAATTAGACGAAAGCTTTATTGGAGACTTAAAGGTAGCTATGCATACGGAGCAGCAACGAGAGCAAAAAGTTGCCAAACGAGCTTTTTTACGCCGAAGATGGGAAATTGCAGCAACGGTCTTATTATTAATTACGACTAGTGTAGGCGTTTGGAAAGTCGCTTTTAATCCTACCTTTCCTTCCCATCATGTAGCAGATTACGGGGAATGGAAAACCATTGAATTGCCTGATGGCTCTACCGTTCATTTAAATGCCAATTCTACTTTACATTTAGCTAAAAATTGGGATAAAGTAGCTAATCGAAGGGTTCGATTGGAAGGAGAGGCTTATTTTGAAGTAGCCAAAAAGCCAGCAACCAATGCTAAATTTTTAGTGACGACAACGGACTTAACCATAGAAGTATTAGGCACTCAATTTAATGTCAATACCAAATCAGAAAATACAGAAGTCTTTTTGGAAGAAGGTAAAATTAAATTGGATTTAGGTGCTACCGATGCCATGATGACGCCAGGCGATTTTATTGCTTATTCCAAAACCAATAAAAAAATCATTGAAACTAAAAAAATTAAAACTGACTTGCCAGGAGCTTGGCGTAGCGGTATGCTGAGCATCAAAGAAAAAACAATTGGAGAAAAAGCCGAAAAAATAGAAGAAATATATGGCATCCAAGTGGTCATTGAAAAAAAGGTCTTAGAAAACGAAATCCGAACAATACCTGTTCCTATTGACCGCTTGGAGCTTGCCATCCCTATTTTGGAAACAACTTTAAAAGCAAGTATCGAAAGAAAAGACAATCAATTGATTATTAAGTAACTGGTGATTGGTGATTAGTGATTGGTGACTAGTAAGGTACACTCTAACCAACTAGTCACCAATAATCAATCACTAATCACTAATCACAAACAATGACTAAATCTAACAACATATTACACAAATTGGCACTCGT
>JBGCFJ010000948.1:0-3807 GCA_045106885.1 Saprospiraceae bacterium | reverse complement strand
GTTTGTATTGTACGTAACCGCCAAATTTACAGCCCCAATTTATTTGGCTGGTTCTATGTAATACATTGACCATCCATTCGTGTAGAACCTACCAAATAAATTTGGTGGTTACGAAACGCATTAACGGTCAGCCTGTACTGCCTACTGCTACTGCCTAATTTCATTTTTTAGAGAAAGTTAAGCGTTGATATAATTTATGAAATAATCCTAAATGACCGCTCTACCTCTATGAACTTTCGCCTTTCTGCCGCTCCGCCCTTCCGCCTCTTCCGCCTTTCCACCTTTTTCCCTATCTTCGTCCAGAATTATAAAAAGATTAATAACAACGATGGAATATTTTCTGCCGTTGCGTAGTTTAAATCTATAAAATGTTGACAATTTTAAGAGGTGTTTTTCGACTCGCTTTATTTATTGCTGTATTAGCTTTTTATGTAACAAGATTAGTTATCATTAATTTTTTTAAGGGGGGGGATTTGGATAGAGGCTTAAGACATCGGAAACAATGTTGTGTGACAATGATGAAGGTCATTGGGGTGGAAACGACCTTTAAGGGGAATATTCACGAAGAAGACAGCTATTTATATATTTCTAATCACCGTTGCTATTTAGACCCTGTAGCGGAGTTGATAAAAATAACTGCTTTACCTGTCGCTAAAGCGGAAGTTGCAGATTTGCCAATTATGGGCTATGGTGCAAGTATTACAGGGGTGCATTTTGTGAAACGAGAAAGTCTTAAAAGTCGCAAAGAAACCCGTTCGAGTATAGCAGAAACGATTGAGGGTGGAAAATCTATCCTCATTTATCCAGAAGGGACAACTATTGATACGCCAACTACCGCTAGTTTTAAACCAGGTACTTTTCACATGGCAGCGAAGGATAAAGTGAAAATTATACCCATCGCTATTGAATATGGGCATGTAGGGGATCCTTGGGTAGGAAAGGATAATATGCCGATACATTTTTTTAAGCAATTTGGAATGCGCAATAAAAAAATTACCGTGCATTATGGAGACCCTATATGGATGGAGGATGGAGAAGCTTTAAAAGTGGCAGTAAGGTCTTGGATAGATAACGCATTATTAGATATTCGTAAAGATTGGGGCTTACCTGTTTGATTAGTGACGAGGTAGAAATAAAGTGTGCCAGATTACGCAGTTATTTTTTCTTCTAAGGGCGCTTAAAAAACCGCGTATAGCCAAGCTACATAAGGCTTTTTTAAGGGTTCTTAGAAGGAAATAAGAACAAGTAGTATGGCTCAATTTATTTCTGCGTCGTCACTTAAGGAATGCGATAAAAATAAATTTCTTACTATTTTAACGTGTCCCCCGAGCGCAGCTATGCTGCTACTAAAAGGGATATTAAGGGGGAGTAGCTAAACTCTATTGGATTGTTGACTTTAGTCAACGAGTTATTTTTATAGCTCTCACGTGTTGACTAAAGTCAACAATCCTGTAAAATGCGATGTGCCAAAGAACCGATTTTTTCTTAGAAACCTATTACTGTTTATACCGCTACAAACCTCCCTTTATTCCCTACAAATAGCACCACATAAGCCTTCAATGCTTTCAGTTTTTGAAGATAAGCATCATGTTGTAGATAATTTTTTAGTTGAGTTATAGCTTCTTTTTCTACGGTGTCCGCTTGACTGGCATCCGCTTTTTTTACATATTTTAATTCTATGACAAATTGGTATTTCGTTTCAAAAGGAGGGCGTTTGACTAATAAAATATCCACATACCCCTTGGCTGTAGGAGATTTTTTGACTTCCATTTCGCTGTGTATCGTATAAATCCCAACGGTAAAAAGGATGGAAGTAAAGATTAAGTTCTTCCGAGTCTTCTTTATCAAAAAATTGAGGGTATTTCCCCAAAAAATCACCTGCAGCATCCTTTACATTGCGTAAAAAAGACTGATAGGTATTCTCAAAAGAAGAGGTATCCATTTGAGAAAAATCAAATTTTAAAATTAAGTATCGATTGGCAGATTTTGTAGGGTGCTGACCGATGTAAAATTGCTTAAATAATTGGTCAAACTTATCTTTATATTGAATGCCATAATAGTATTCTAATAAGGAAACAAACAAACTTTTCCCAAATCTTCGAGGCCGAACAAAGACCAAATAGCGTTGGTCGAGCTGTTCTAATTGCTCGATATAAGGGGTACGGTCTATGTATTTATAGCCCGCACTAACTAATAGTTCAAAATTGCTTATGCCATAAGGAATTTTTATCATGCGATTGTTATTTTGGTCAGTTGTAAAGCTAAACAACTTTCTAAATATAAGCAATCTCTAGGAATTCCCTTTTTTATTGTCGAATAAAATGCCTTAATTTTAGACCCAAAAACCATTTTCTGCGTTATATGAAAAGTTGTTCTTTTGAATACTAGAAATAAATTAAATTACATAGCGGTTTTAATTAGTTAAGCAACTCATTAAAAAGCTATGTAAACTATATGGACTTTATGAACTATATGGTAAAAAACTGCCTACTATACTTGGAATAATGTGGACGTAATCGCCAAATTTATTTGGCTTATTCAAGGTAAAGAAGAAACCAGCCAAATAAATTTGGCGGTTACGAAATACTAGTAAATCCACCCCGTTTGTTGTGTAGAAGGCAGAAAAACCATCTAGTTAAAAACCGATAATACTTGGAAAATTTAAGTTTTCAATACCCGACTTGGTACCTACTTGGCTGTGCAATTTTAGGATTAATCTATGCGCTAATTGTCTATTTTAGAAGCGATACTTTCAAGGATAATATTGCTTGGCTAAATTGGCTATTGGGCGGTATGCGTTTTTTGACAGCGACGGCTTTGGCTGCTTTATTATTATCTCCACTCATTAAAAGTTTATTGACGGATACTAAAAAACCCGTAGTGATTTTGGCACAAGACCAGTCAGAATCAGTTATGGGAGATTTGGATGAAACGGCTTTAGCAGCGTATAAAACAGCATACACGACCCTTAAAAATGACCTGTCTGAAAAGTACGATTTAAAAGAATATGCTTTTGGAAGTGATGTTAGAGAAGGGGTAGATTTTAGTTTTACGGATAAGGCGAGTAATTTATCCGAAATGTTAAAGTCATTGTATGATTTATACAGTAATCAAAATTTAGGAGCGGTTGTCTTGGCTTCTGATGGGATTTATAATGAAGGGAGTAATCCAATTTATGCAGGAAATCGTTTGGGCGCACCTATTTTTACGGTAGCATTGGGAGATACTACGCCACAAAGAGATTTATTAATCAAGCGGGTTTACCATAATAAAATTGCTTATTTAGGCGACAAATTTAATATAGAAGTTGATGTTTTAGCACAAAATTGTCCAAATACTAGAACCAATTTAGTCGTTTCTAAAATTGTGAATGGAAGGGCGAATAAGCTGCAAACCATTCCTATTAACATTAATAGAAATGATTTCTTTACCACTCAAGAAGTTACTTTAGACGCTAATGGAGTAGGGGTACAACGTTTTCGAGTAGCGGTCAATTCAGTAGAAGGGGAAGTGACTACAACGAATAATGTCAAAGATATTTTTATTGATGTTTTAGATGCACGGCAGAAAATCTTAATCATTGCCGATTCTCCACATCCTGATTTAACTGCCATTCGTCAAGCGGTTATTGAAAATAAAAATTATGAAATTAAGATTGAATATGCGGGGCGTAGAAAAGAAAATATTGCGGACTATAATTTTGTGATTTTACATCAATTGCCCAGTACTAAAAATAGTGCGGCGGATGTACTACAACAAATAAAAGCTAAAAAATTACCCCACCTTTTTATTGTCGGTAGTCAATCT
>JBGCFJ010000947.1:0-2462 GCA_045106885.1 Saprospiraceae bacterium | reverse complement strand
TTTGCTGGTAAAGCTATTAATGCTAGTTCTTCGCTTCCTGTTACACAAGTTTGAGGGCTTACAGACGCAATAGAAGTAGTTGGTTGTTGGTAAATGACCAAAGCATATTCATTGCTCGTAATCATACAGCCGTCCACTTCTACTTGCACCTCGTAAGTACCTGTATCTGCTATAGATACAGGGTCTAAAATCAACTGGTTATTATTATTGCTTGGTAATAGCGTACCATTTTTGCGCCAAGTATACGTTACCGTATTCCCAATATATTGAGCTATTTCTAGGCTAATACTTTCATTTTCACAAATCGGCCCATTTGCTGTTAAAATTGGTTGAATTTGCCCGTCTGTTATATCTACTTGTGTAGAAACAGGAAAACTATTACAACCATTCTCATTGGCAATAATTAATTGGTAATTGCCGCTATTCGCCGCACTGATATTAACAATCGTCGCAATAGAATCCGCTGAGGTAAAACCGTTAGGTCCTGTCCATTGATAGGTGTAATTTCCAGTCCCATTGGTTGGTAAAGCAATTAGGGTTAAATCTTCTGAACCTGTTACACAAACTTGTGGAGCAACGGTCGCAATCGTGCCAGCAGGTCGTTCATAAACTTCGACCATTAAAGTATCCGAGAAAGCAGCACATTCATTAACAATGACGGTAACCGCATATTCTCCTGTATCGGCTAAACTAGCTGGATTAATCACTAATTGATGACTAATACTATTTAAGGTATCTCCGTTATTCGTCCAAATAAATTGTACTTGTTCGCCAGCATAAGTTTGAGTGGTTAATGTAATGGTTTCCCCTTCACATGCTGGTCCAGAATAACTTAATATCGGTTCATCTAAAGTACTTCTAACAATTATTTCTGTTTCCACTATTTCACTCATACAACCATTGGCATCCGTGATTTGCAGTGTATATACGCCTGACATATCTTCCGAAGGATTCATTCTAGTGACAATAGAATCCGTAGCTGCAAAGCCATTTGGTCCTGTCCAACTATAAATATAAGGCGCTAAGCCCATCTGCGGTAAGGCAATTAAGACTAAATCATTTGGTCCTACTGGACATAAAATTGGATTTTCATTATTAATTGCGGCTATTGGTGTTTCATTTATGAACACTTCTACTGTATCAGTGACCATACATCCATTACCATCATTGGCACTTAAAATGTATTGGGTATTTTGTGTTGGATTGACTATAATATTTGGACCAAAGTAGGCTGCACCACCTGGCAATTCTAACCATTCGTAATTAATAAAACCTGTTTGCGCATCTAAATTAACCATTTCGCCTTCGCAAATTGTTTGGTCTACTCCTGCATCTAAAATTGCTGGCACGAATATATTGACGGTCGTTTCCAAAGAATCCGTGCAATTATTATCACTAACGACCACTCGGAAAGTGGTGGTATCAGTTAAAGCCATAGTCGTATAAGTAGCTTGCGTACCTGCATTGGCATTGATAATATCTCCGTTACTATCTAATATTTCCCACAAATAAGTCGTTCCTCCTGAGGCGACTAAAGTTGTCTGTTCGTTAGGGCAAATACTTTGGTCAGCAGAAATTGTTATGGGTAAACTGCCTACTATAATTTCTTGGATAATGCTATCTTTACAACCTAAATTAGTGGTAACTGCTAAAGTGACTTGATATGTCCCTGCCACAGCGTAAGTATGGTTGGTCAATGAAATACCGTTAGATACATTGCCATCACCAAAATTGCAATTCCAGTCGATAATAGTACTATCTACAGCCGTTGAGGTGCTATTAAAAGTAATCCGATTCAAACCACAACTACCCATCAGGGTAAAACTAACAATCGGGTTGGGGTTGACAGTTACTTGTAACGTATCTCTTACAATACAGCCATTTGCATCATTTGCTGTCAGCGCAAATTGGCTAGTTGTTGTTGGCGTAACGATAATTGTTTGACCTGCAAAAGTCGCCCCATCGGGTAAGCTTACCCAATTATAATTGGTAAAATTATTTTCTGCAGTTAAAGTCGCTGATTCTCCTTCGCAAATTATTTGGTCATTACCCACATCAATCGTATTTGGTAACCAAACGGTAATAACTGTTTCTAGAGAATCAATACAATTATTCGTTTCTATAACCACTCTATAAACCGTTGTCGTTGTCAATGGGTCGGTAATAAAAGTAGCTAAAGTGCTCACATTATCTGTTATCACATTGCCACCAGCACCATCTAATTCTTTCCACACATAAGATTCTCCACCAGAAGCCACTAAAGTAGTAGATTCATTGGCGCAAATTGCGTGATTAGGGGTAACAGACGCACTAATCGAATCTACAAATACATTTTGGATAACACTGTCTAAACAGCCAAAAGTATTAGTAGCTACTATCAATTTGACCGCATAATTTCCTTCTGCATTGTATTTATAAGTTGGACTTTCTTCCGTTGAAGTACCTATTCTATCACCAAAATC
>JBGCFJ010000946.1:0-6146 GCA_045106885.1 Saprospiraceae bacterium | reverse complement strand
CCGATCTCCATAAGTCAGACCTCAAATTTCATTTTCTGTCAGAAGTTAGATGATGCAGGGGTCATATACAGATAGGTCATTCATTGTCAGTATTTTCCCTCTGCATCCTCTGACTTCTGACAGAAAATGAAATTTTCGGTCAGACTTCTGGCCTGTAAAAAATATCAATTATTTAGCTGACGCGCTAAAAAACCCTTCAAGTACTATTATCCAACTCCCTTAGATGTTAAAAAAAATTTAAATTCCTTTTTATTTTTTTCATTTTTTTTCTCAGGTTTTTATTTTTGCAAAAAAAATAAGATTCTTTGACAAATCCCTCCGATAAATCGGAGTAAACTGTGAAATGAGATTTTAATCGTCCGATGACTGCGTCGTCGGATGATTAAAATCAGCTCGTCCGATGACTAGCCTCGTCGGATGAGCTGATTTTCCACTGTTTACTCCGACCCGTCGGAGGGATTTGTCAGAGCACCAAAAATAACTAAGAACCGAGGGAAATAAGTACCAACCAGCCCGATGGATTCTTTTTACTTTTAGCTGTGTTAAAATTTTTCAACGCAGCAAAGCAGGCTGACCGAGAATGTGCTAATGTAACCACCAAATTTGGCGATTGCATCTGACTCAAAGACTATTCTCGGTCAACCTGAAAGGCTATGCTTCAAAATTTTGTCTCCGATGAATCGGAGCAGGCCTTGTTAAAAGAAAAAATAACCTCGTCATCTCTGGTAGGTTATTTATTGCCTTACCTCTAAAAAAATTATTATTCGATGAAAAGAATAAATAATAAAATTGATTATCAAGAAACTGGCCGATTTGAATTAGTCGAGTTTTCAGAAAGGTATAACTATCCTTTTTTTAATCCAGCAGAAAAATCTTGGGTTAAAGTCTCTTTTATTACTGGTTGTCAGCAATGTAACGTTTATACAAATAAAGATACGACTTTAACTGCCTTACAAAAATTAAATGGTCCTGCTACTTATCCAATCGCATTTGACTTAACTGGAAAGAGAATGAATGTGGAACAAAACAAGATAGTAGTCAATAATATTCACTATAATAACCAATTTAACTGCCATGGTTTCACCTTCCTAGATGGTTTATTTTGGTTTCTTCTAGATAATGAAACGGTTGATACAATTATAACTGATGATGACTACCAGACATGTACATCTGAAACACTGAAAGAGAATGGTGTTTGCCTTTATTATAATAGCAGTAATAAATTGATTCATTCTGCAAGAATGCTAAATGGCGTTATCCAATCAAAATTTGGTATTAATAATATCATCACTAAAGGGGAATCAGAAATTATTGAAAAATATAAAGGAGCAAATTTGGATGTAACTAAAACTAGGTATTATAATGTAAGTGGGTTTTATCCTAGGTTTAGGGCAAAGTAAAATAGTAGGCAGTGGCAGTGGCGGTGGGCAGTGGCAGTAGGCAGTGGCAGTGAGCAGTGGACAGTACAGGCTGACCGCTAATGGTGTTTGTATCTTACGTAACCGCCAAATTTATTTGGCTGGTTCTATCTATACACTGACCATCAATCCGTGTACAATCTACCAAATAAATTTGGTGGTTACGAAACGCATTAATGGTCAACCTGAGTAGGCAGTGGCAGTAGACCGTTAATGCTTTGATTATTTACAATCAAATTTTAAAAAACACTGTAGAATTCTAAAAGGCTTAGATATGCCAAATCTTCGGAGACTTGGTATATCTCCTACGAAAAACTTTAGAGTAAACACTAGTGGTTCACGCAAGAAATACCTAAAAATTTATACGGCTTCTTTCGCCTAGAGACTGTTCAAACAACTATGTTTAGGCAAAATTTCAATATTAAAAATCAAGGCTTTACTGCCTACTGTCTTCGCCTATTTTAAGCTTCTAATAATTACCCTACCACTTCTAATCCACTAAACCCACTCCCCCGCTTCTGTAATTGAATCTGCGTCCCAATTCGTTCTTTTAATGCCGTTACATGAGAAATCACACCAATGCGTTTCCCTTTAGCTTGTAAGTTTTCCAAGGTAGAAATCGCTAAATCCAAAGCAGATTCATCTAAAGTACCAAAACCTTCGTCAATAAAAAGGGATTTAATTTGGGTATTTCTACCTGCTAAATCAGATAAGCCCAAAGCCAAGGCTAGACTAACCAAAAAGCTTTCTCCACCTGATAAAGTATGAATAGAGCGAATATTATTAGCTTGATGTTGGTCAATAATTTCTAATGCCAAATCTCGGTCGTTGGGTTTGTGAATGAGGTAACGACCATTCAGTTGTAATAAATGGCGATTCGCCAATTCTGTTAATTTTTTTAGGGTTAATCCTTGGGCAAAAGCTCTAAATACTTTCCCGTCAGCAGCGCCAATCATATCTTTCAATTTTGCCCAACGGCTATATTCTTTTTGCTGAATGTCCATTTTTTCAACCAAAGTTTTTCCTTGGGCTTTCCGCAAGTCATTATCTTCTAACTGTTGCGTAATTTTACCGATTTGCTGTTGCAGTTGTTGAAATTCGCCTTCTGCAATACTTAATTTTTCTTTTAATGTAACAATCGTTTCAGTCGTCAACGCTTTAGCAAGCGTCTCTTCTAATTCCTTAGTTGTATTTTTTAAGGATTGCTGGTTTTCCGTTAATTGTTTTTGCAAAGCTGTTTGTAAAGTGGTCAGTGCTTCGACCTCTTCTATAGAAAGGTTAGCTATTTTTAATGCTTCAATTGTAGCAAAGCCTTTAGTCGTAATTTTGCTTAATAGTTGAGTCGTTTGTTGGTCAATTGCTTTATTAATTTTTTCTAAATCTTTGGTATTTTTATTTGCTTTTGCCAATTCTGATTTTAGTTGTATTTCGGCTTCTTTGAGTTCTGCATTTATCTTTTTGTCTAATCTTTCGGCTGCTTGAAAACGAGTATTTAAAGCATTTTGAGCATCGGCTATTTTTGCAGTACCGAATAACCTATGCCTTTCTTCTTGCAACGTTTCGATTTCAACTTGTTTCTCCGCTACTTGTTTTTTGATATGATTAAGTCGTTTCGTGATTTCGGTTTGTTGTTTATGCTGTTGTTCTAATGCTTGTTCCAATAAAGCTAACTTTTGGTTTGCTCTTATTTGTTGCTCATTTCCTCTTGTAAATATCGCTTCTTTTTTAGTTAGTAACTGAAGGATAGTATCAGTCGATTGTCTTGCCAAACTTAATTCATAAGGAGTTAAAATTGCTTCAATTTTAGCTTGAAGTGTTTTTTGTTTTTTATGAATCTGTCCTAATTTATGAGTCGAATTTGCATGCTCCGTCTGCAAACTGGTTATAGTAATTTGTTCTTTATTATAAGCATGTTCCAAGGTTGAAAGCTCCTTTTCTTGCTGCAATATCTGTTGATTCAAGGCAATTAAACCACTTTTTTGCTCCCTTTTTTTATACAAGGCTATTTTAGTGGTGTTTGATTTTTGCTGCAAAATTTCCCCTTTCGTAATGTGGTATAAATTTTCGTCGAGTAATTCAGGCGCAAGGGTGGCGATTTTATTTTCTGCAACTTTGATTTGGTTTAAAACCATATCCCTTTTCCCCTCTATCTCTTTTTCTTGTTCCCCAATAATCTGGCGGATTTTAAAACTAATTTCATCTTGTTGAAAGAGTAATTTTTTGGTTTCCTTTTTTAATATTTTCATTTGTGCCTCAACCGCCAAAAATTCTGCCTCCGTTTCGTCTACATAAGGTTTATAATCGGTAATTTTTCTAAAAGGATGAGCAGTAGACAAACAAAGGGGACACTTTTCTCCTTCTATTAAATTAGCCCTTTCTCTATCATAATTTGCTAATAATTTTTCTCGTTCATACATTTGGCGTTTATAATCATAGCGTTCCTGCAAGATTTCTTCCATTTCAATTGCGGTCAATAATCGTCTTTCAATTACCGCTCGTTTACTCTCTAAATCGGTAATCTCTTCATCAAATTTATTCAAATCTACTATCAATGCTTGATAGTCCTTATTCAGGTCAATCAAGGTTTGCAAACTTTTATAGTTTCCATCTAATCGTTCTATTTCGGTAGTCAATATTTCTACTAATTGCCCTCTATCTGTCGTTTCTCCTGCAAATTGTGCCAAAAAAGTTGCTTCTGCTGTTTTTAATGCCTTTTGTTGAACTGTTGACTTTTCCTTAAATTCATTAATAAACGTTTGCTTTTTTTGTAAAATTTGCCCTTTTCCTTTTACCTCTAGCTCCAGTTCCTTTTCTTCTGCTTGTTGCTCTGTCCAATCGGTTAACAGGTTTTTTAACACAGGTAAAACACTGGCTACATTTTTATACTTTTCATTTTCGGTGAACCAATCATTAATCGTTTTCACTAATTGCTTTTTTTCTTTTTCTTCGGCAATTAATTCCTCAATTTTTAACAGATTCTCTTTTAATTCACGGTCAACAATTAACTGCTCTTCTTCCATTTTTTTGAAAGGCAATTGCTTCTCTGATACCTTAATGTCCAAAGCATTTACTTCTTGAAATAACTGCTCTTTTTCAATCTTCTCTTTTTTTAAAGTCCTTAATTCTTTATCAATTGAAGTTGACTTTTGGGTTAAATCATCTTTTATCGTTTGATATTTTACTATCGCTTCTTTTAGTTCAACGCCATCTTCTTGTAATTCAGCTTGACTAACTTCAGCACCTTCTAATTTAGTTAATTCTTTCTGGAAAATAAGCGTCTTTTGATGCCCTTCTAATTTGGCAATTTCGGGGGCTGCATCCACTATATTTTGCTCCACTTTTTCCACTGCTTCGCCAAATACTCCTTTTTGTTGTTCTAAAGTTTCTAGCCTATTCCTCCATTGAATTTGGCTTTGAATCGTCCCGACTGTTTTTTGCTGTCCTTTACTTTCTTTTGTTAAGTCTTTTACTTCTGATTTTAAAGTTCTGACAGTAGCACCCTCTAAAATTTGTAAAGCCGCTAATTCTTTTTTTAATTCAGTTATTTTTTGCTCTTCCTGTTTATGTTTTTTAAAAGCCGCCATAGAAATTTGAGAATAGACCTCTGTTCCAGTAATTCGTTCTAAGAGATTACTTCGTTCTCTATCGCCCGCTTTCAAAAATGCCGCAAAATCACCTTGCGATAACATCACCGATTTACTAAACCGTTCATAATCTAAGCCTGTAATAGCCTCTACTTTTCCATTAATATCTCTGACTTTACTCCCTAAAATTTCAAATATTGCTTTTTCTTCATTCCATTTGGCTAATTCTCTTTTGGTATTGATTTTTCCATCCACTTTTTTATTCGACCGCCAAATAATCCATTTGCCTCTGTATATTTCTTCTTTTACTAAAAATTCTACTTCTGCATGTCCATCTACTGCGCCATAAGATAAAACTTCCCCTTCGTCTTTATTCCGATGCACTCGACCATATAAACCCAATGTCAAAGCATCTAAAATAGTCGTTTTCCCCGCCCCTGTATCTCCTACAATGGCAAATAATCCTACATCTCGCAAAGGGTTTTCCGTGAAATCTATGACCGTGTCTAGTTTCAGAGAATTTAGGTTTTTTAATGCTATTTTTAGTATTTTCATATAGTCCTTTTATCTTCTAATGAGTAGATGTAAAAATGATTAAATGAATAAATATTGAGCGACTAAAGCCTAAAATCAGCGACCACATTTACTCATTTATTCAGCTATAGGTAATCAGCTAAAAAATCAATAATATAAAAAATGATGCGTCAATATTTAAATCCGTTGGTGAGTCTAATCCGTTGGGATTTAAAGCAATGTCTCCCCAACGAATTTAATACCCCAACGGATAATTATCAGTTTTCAATCTGACGCACTATAGTCATTTATTCATTTTCTGTTACCATCCAATCACATAATTCCCTAAAAGTCAATAATAAACCTTCTTTATCAGTTGCTGCCATTTCGCCTCCACTTTCACATTTTTTCACAAATACTTCTTCTGGGCTTAAATCGTCTAAGCTGATTTCGGTAGCTAAACTTTCGAGGGCAGCATGTGGGCGTCGAGTGCGTATTTTTAAAATTTCCATCCAAAAATCTTTGGCAAATTCTCGAATTTCTCCATCCAAATTGGGAATATATTATTCCATTTCTATTTCAATATCTACCCAAGGCATCATATACCCTTTACGTTTCCCGTCAAAGCGTT
>JBGCFJ010000945.1:0-2815 GCA_045106885.1 Saprospiraceae bacterium | reverse complement strand
AACACCCCGTTTTTTCATTTAATAGCGAGGGGTAAAACTAAAAAAATAATTTTTTCAATTTTCGTTTTAGTTGAAAATCAGCAATTTATACAATTTTATTATTATACTTTTATAAAGTTACCCCTCGCTATTAGAAGGTTTTATAGTATATTTTGCCGATTTTTAAAAAAATCTACCCCTTGCTATTAAAATGACACTAAAAAACTACATTTTATTTAACTGCGCAGAAATATTGCGTAATAGCTATTTAACTTGCAACCATAATTAAGAAAACAAGAAAAGATATGAATATTATTGAATTAAAAGACATGATAGCGGCAGGATATATAAAGGTGAATCAGCACCCAACGGAAGATTTATTCATCTATAATTATTCCGAAACGGCGCAATTTGAGCGTATTTGGAATGACATCACGCTACAATGTCGAGGATTGATTTTAGATGGGCAGGGTAGGGTAGTCGCTCGTCCTTTTCCAAAGTTTTTTAATTTGGAAGAGTTAGTTAATAAACCGATTCCTAATTTGCCTTTTGAGGTGTATGAAAAAATGGATGGTTCGTTAGGTATTTCTTATAGTCTTGATGGTCAGATTTTTATAGCGACTAGAGGTTCATTCATTAGCGAACAATCAGCGAAAGCAAATGAATTATTAAATACCAAATATATCACTGCCAAAGCTCAAATGAATCCAGCCATTACCTATTTATTTGAAATTATTTATCCTGAAAATCGGATAGTCTTAGATTATGGTGAAAAGGAAGCATTGGTTTTATTAGGTATGGTAGAAACAGCAACGGGAAAAGAATTGCCTTTAGCTGATATTGGATTTCCAATTGTCAAAAAATATGATGGCTTAACGGATATTCAAGCATTGAAAGCCTTAGCTTTTGATAATAAAGAAGGTTTTGTGATTCGTTTTTCTAATAATTACCGTATTAAAGTAAAGTTTGAAGAATATGTGCGCATTCATCGAATCATCCAACAAGTATCAAGTGTCACTATTTGGCAGAACTTAATGGCAAAGCAGTCTTTTACAGAAATATTGGAACGAGTACCAGATGAATTTTATACATGGGTAAAAGTAACGAAAGCAAAATTAGAAGCAGATTATTTAGTTATTGAAAATATTGCCAAAAGCGAGTATCAAGAATTAGCGACTCGAAAAGAAACGGCTTTGTATTTTCAAACTTGTCAATACCCAAAAATTCTCTTTTCTATGTTGGATGGGAAGGATTATTCGGAGACTATTTGGCGGTATATTCGACCGACATATACTCGACCGTTTATTTCTACAGGATAACGGGAGTATAAAGGATTAACAGGATGGACGTACTAGGAGGATGGGACAACGGATAAGGGCGGATTAAACAGATGATGGACGGATTTTTTACGTGCTGGATTTAGTATAATTCGTAAAATCCGTCCACCATCCGTAAAATCTGTTCAAATCCGTGGTAGAATCCTATTTAATTAATTTAAAACTAAAAATTAACCACAGGAAACAGCGCATTTGCAAGATACAGACAATCTTGTAAATCCTGCATAATCCTGTCATCATGTAAATAAGTATGAAAACAGTAATAATTTTAAGAGGTTTACCAGCAAGTGGAAAATCAACCTACGCAAAAGACTTAGTAAAAGCGAACCCTAATAGGTACAAGCGCATCAATCGAGACGATATGCGAGAAATGTTAGACGGATACCAATTTTCAAAAAGTAATGAAAAATTTGTGAAGCGATTGAGAGATTGGTTGATTGTGGAAGCATTGCGAGATGGGAAGCATGTGATTGTAGACGATACCAATTTATCCCAAAAGAATATTAACCGAATCAATGATTTGGTGAATGGATATAAAAAGCAGACAGGAGAACAAGTAAAAGTCGAGGTCAAAGAATTTACCATCGAATTGCAAGAAGCGGTAGAACGAGATGCTAAAAGAACGCGCCCAGTGGGTCGGAAGCAAATCGAAAAATTGCATCGTCAATTTTATGCGCCAGAAGATAAAAAGGGAAGAGGACCGTATTATATGGAGCAAGATAAAAACTTACCAAAAGCGATTATCTGTGATATAGATGGCACCTTGGCAATCATCGAAGGACGTTCTCCATTTGATGCCACAAAATGCGAACAAGATGCTTTGAATGAACCGATTGCGAATATTGTCAAAGACGAATATGCGAAAGGGACACAGATATTCTTGTTTACAGGCAGAAAAGATTCCAGTAAAACACAGACTTTAAATTGGTTGCAAAAATTCGAGATTCCTTACCATGAATTGGTGATGCGAAAGCAGGAAGATGTACGTAAGGATTCCATCGTAAAAACAGAATTTTTTGAAGGTCATATCAAAGATAAATTCTTCGTGAAATATGTTTTGGATGACCGAAATCAGGTGGTCGATATGTGGCGCTTGGATATAGGCTTGCCTTGTTTGCAGGTGAATTATGGGGATTTTTGACTGTTGCCAGTTACCAGTTTGTTCGTCCAACTGGCAACTGGTAACCCGCAACTGGCAACTGTTTAATCGACTATCGCCTGATAAACCAAATTATGAAACTTCTCTCTAGCCTGTAAATGATTATAAGGCATCACTTGAATCATCATCAAAATAGCCATATCTTCTTCGGGGTCGATTTTAAAATAAGTACCTGCTGCGCCGCCCCAACCATAAGCACCTTTAGAACCTAATGCTTCGGTAGCGGCTAAATCAGTTGTAACCGAAAAACCTAAACCAAAAGCAGTTCCTCTACCAGGTAGTACAATTGGTCCACCCGCATGTGGCGTCTTTTGAGTATGGTCACTAGTCATTAACGCCA
>JBGCFJ010000944.1:0-6981 GCA_045106885.1 Saprospiraceae bacterium | reverse complement strand
TGAACATTTCTCCAACGTTATCAATAAATAGAATTATCTTTTTATGATGCTTTTTTAAAGCAGCAGTTAATATTTCAAAAATGGCTTTTTCATAAGCCGCATCATCCGTATATTGGTTAGAAAGATCATCCATTTCTGCAGGAATACCATAAAATAAATCTTCTTTCTCTTCTAGTAATTCAGCAATTCTAATCCAAAATTTATATAATTTCCGAATACTATATTCTTCCTCGTTAAAAACAACTGGAATTAGCCATGTATTCAGTTTTGGTGTTTGTTCTATTTCATAAGCCATTCGTAGCAGCAATGTAGTTTTACCGAGACCTCTTTTCCCAATAATTAAATGGTGTTGCTCAGAAACTTCCATTTTAGCCTCTTCAATTTCTTTGAATAGTTTTTCAAAGGTTTTTATTCGAACGACAAAACTATCTATGAGTCGTTCCTTAGTTTGATTTTGTGGATTATAAATACTGGCAATAAGTGGCATCTTGCTCATGGAAAACAATTTGATAGGTTGTTAAAAGGGATTTATTATTTTGCATGTTTCTTCCACCAATCTCTTAGAATTGGAGAATTAAAACGATATGCTTTTTGTTGAGAATTGATATAACCGTCCAATTCAAGCATTTCTAAAACACTATCTGCACCTTCTAAATCTTTAAAGGTATCAATGGACATCTGATTATTCATAGCTATTTCCATTAATATCAATTGTGCAATTTCTGCTTCATCAACTGGGAGTGATTTATTCAAACGAGTTAAATAATTATCAAAATACAAGTTACTTCTATGCGTACTAGCTTTATTAAATGCTCTATCTACCGAACTTTTTTCTAATGGTTTTCCCGTTTCATCAAATTCATCTATCATCACTTGAATTACCAATTGAATGAAAAAAGGCATTAGCCATTGAAGTTTTTCCAGCATATAAGGAATTACCCTTTTATCATATTGAACTTGATAATTATCCAAAATTTCTTTAGAAAAAATAGAAGCTTCTTTTGTTGATAAAGGAGGAATTTCAAGCGTATTCAAATCATTAAGTGTAGCCGTAGCTTTCAGACGACCTGCTATAGTTGGCAATCCAATAGACCCTGTATAAATAAATTGAATTCCTTTGTTTGCTTGTTGCCGAATACTCCAATTGATATGTAAAAAATTAACAGCATCCTTCTCACTCTTCTCTTTCTTAATATTTTCAATCGTTACTGGAAATTCATCTAACATAATCACAATCTTAAAAGACTCCGTATCCAGTTTTTTCATTAAAGTCTCTAAGTCATCTTTATATTTAGGAGACTCCGATTGATTCAATTGAACTTCAAAATTCCAAATCTTCACTTTATTAACATTCTCAGCAAACTGTTTGAAAATACTTTTCGAGCCTTCGGCTACTTTCGTCATCTTCTCAATTGCTGAGCTATTCAATAATTCATTAGCTATCAATCTGAAAAATTCCTCTCCATCAGCAATATCTTCTGTATTGATATAAATAAAAGCATAACCTTCTTTAGGATAATCTTCTAAATAACGCATAATAGAAGTTTTACCTGCTCTACGAGGAGCAGATAAAAATAAATGGTTTCCTGCTTCTAATCTCCGATATATTTTTTTGATAATTTGGTCTCTTTTAAAAAAATCATCACCTCTTGGTGTTTGTCCTACAATATTTTTCATTGGTTATTCATTTTTAACAAAAAAAAAGTTGTCAACATAAAAACACAGCAAACAAACCAAAATTCCAATTTTTGACAAAAAAAAAATTGTCAACACGAAATAATTAAATTCAAGACTACTCGATTTCATAAAAAAAACCTATCGAAAAGTAATTACTTTTGATAGGCTTTTTTTATTCAATTTGGTTTAACTATACTTTGCACGGGGTAAAAAAGTGATTCTAAGAATTACTACATTTCCTCGTCGGATGGCTGCGCCGTCCGATGGAATGACCATCTCATCGGACGGCGCAGCCATCCGACGGAATATTACAAAATCACTTTTTTATCCCTTTTGAAGTATAACAAAACCCTAAACTGGCGGCGCCTCAGGTGGCAAACTAGCATGAAATTCATTCGCCACTCGTTCCGTGTATGCATCCAATAACTCCCGAACTCGCTCATGAGAATTACTAGATTTCAAAATCAAACCAATATGCCATTTTTTATTCATTCGCCAAGTAATTTCTGCTTCCGAAAAAGAACTGGTATCTGGGTGTTCATAACGACTCAAAGAAACGACGATACCTGCATGTCTTTTGGCAACCTTTGGCAATTTATAGTTGGTATTATTTGCTTTTGCAATCTCTATTTTTGCCCATTCTGCCCAAAGATTGATGCCCGAAGAAGCTTCTACCATATCGGCAATATTAGCTCCTCCTACCCTAGAAGCTGTTTCTAAGAAATAGTATTTTCCATCTACTTTTCCTTTGATAAATTCGGTATGGGTCGCACTATAGTTCATATTAAATGCCTTCATCAATTGCTTATTAAGTTTAAGCAATTCTTTGTCGTCTGTAGACCCAAAAGGAAGGGTCTGGGAACGGAAAATCCCACCGCCATGTGCTACCTCAAAAGGCGTATCTAGGTATTGACTGACTCTAGCAAAAACTACTTTTTTATCTACAATTAAGCTATCCACATGGAAAACATCTCCTGGCGCAAAACGCTCTAATAAATAGTGATGT
Source organism: Saprospiraceae bacterium (assembly GCA_045106885.1). Classification (GTDB taxonomy): domain Bacteria; phylum Bacteroidota; class Bacteroidia; order Chitinophagales; family Saprospiraceae; genus JAFMDF01. The sequence continues at coordinate 4,298 of JBGCFJ010000944.1, read as the reverse complement.
CTTTGGTCACCTAATTCTTCTAAGTGTCGCCACAGTTCGGTGGTCGTATATAATTTTTTCATACCCATCGCAGAAGCTGCTGACCGAGGTTTAATAATCCAAGGACCAGGTACGGTCAAAGTGTATTGATGAATATCATCATCATTAAATAATGCCGTAAATTCTGGGATATTAATGCCTTCTTCCTTTGCTTTTACTCGCATGGCTAACTTATCTCTGAAAAATCTAGAGGTCGTTTCGCCCATGCCTGGAATTCGAAAATGTTCTCTTAAATGCGCTACTTTTTCTACATCAAAATCATCTAAAGCCACAAATAAGTGAAATTTGATATTTTTCATTTTATACGCCAATCCATTTTCTACATGTTCCATATTCCAACGTTCTCTTTCATCTTCTTCCATGTAGAACGTCTCGGTAATCGCATCCCAAGGCCAGTTTTCGTCTTTTAACTTACTAGAAGTCAGTAAATAAACATTATTGCCTGCTGCATGTGCAGCGTTTATAAATTCGCTTCCTTTGAAGAAACGAGAGATACAGACTATATTTAGTGGTGCTTTGGCCATTTTATATTTTTTTATTGCCGTATTGTTTTATTGTTATATGTTATATTGCCAAGGCTTGAAGCATAACAATAAAACAATATAACCATTTAACTTTTTCTATTATTATTATTACTCAAAAAAGGCAACGCTTGCCCCAACCCATTCTTTATCTTTATTGTATTTGACGCCAACCATTTCGCCTTTGGTGATTCGAGCTAAATTATTGATAATTTTAGCTTTTGGCTGTCCTTTTTCCCAAAGCATTAGCATCCGAATTTCGCATTTTGCGTTTTCACCATTATTCGTTGCTAACACAGGTTCGTATTTTACTTTCTTTTGAATAATGTAATTTTCTTTATTGGGAATGGCGTCCAAAATTGCTGCATTGATATGTAAATTTACTCCCGCTCCTGCAAAAGAAAAAAGTGGTTTTAAAACATAATTTTCTAAATCAGTTGGATAGGTTTCTAGTTGATTTAGATAAAAACTTTCTGGAGCGTATTTACTTTTTAATAAGGGTAAAATATACTTACTAATTCGGTAAAACCAATTGGGATGTCCCATCCATTCTACGTTCACGTCATCTTTAAAGGAGAAAGTTCTTTCCAAATCATTACGCTGTAATAATTCATCAAAAATAACTCGATTAAAAATTTTATGTACGGGTATTTTATCTCCTTTTTCATCTAAGTAATAAAGGTCTTTGCCCGTTCTTTTCAATTGACTGATGCATAATACTTTTAAACCTAAAACCGCTTCAGCACAAAGAAAATCTATATAGGTTGCTTGTTTCTCAGGCTCTATTTCTAGTAAAACGACATTTTTCGGATTTGTTTCTCCGATAATCGCTTTTCTCAATAGTTCTAAATAATGCGCTGCATCTAAACCATCAAAATAACAGGAAAGATTAGCTGGCAAGTCAAAATGTGCTTGAAATTTTTTAGCCATTAATTCCTGAAAGAAATATAAAGAAGGAAAGCCCTGTACTTCAATTAATTGAGGAATAGCTTGCCCTTGCTCATCTAAACAAATCCCAAAATCCATTTGCAAAAAAAGGGTATGGTCATCCTCATTCGGTACTTTTAAATCCCCTCCGTCAAAAGCCCCTTCTGACCATTCTTTAAATTTTGGATGATAAATGGTTTGACTAATTTCATCGCAAGCTTCGATTAATCGCTCTTTCAAAGCTTTATCTATAAAAATCGGTGTTTCGGCTAATCGAAAAGGAGGTGTATGGCCATGAGCCGTATTAATGGCTTGCTTGTAGGCTAGGTATTTTTCTGGTGTAAAGGTTTTATTATAATTCGTTCTTGTCGATGCAATCATAGAGTGATGGAATTAGGAAGATTGATTATTACTAATTTTGTAATATTTCATTTTGAGTTAATTTCCGAATAGCATTTTCAATAAATGCGGGTAAAATTGCTTCATTAGTAGCAGCAATTGTTTCGGGATTCGTTAATAACTTCATCATCTGATTGTATTTTCTTTTCCCAAAACCATTGATAATCTTTTCTCGGTTTTCTACCTTTAATAAATGCTCTTTCATGCCTTCTGCATCTGCCTCTGGATGAAATTGCGTGCCGACAAATTCGTCTGAAAAACGAACTGCCATAATCGCTCGCTCATACGCAACGTGGTCTCTAATTTTTTCCAAAGCTAAGATTTTTGCGCCCCACTTTTTAATGACATTTAATTTTGGTTGTACCAATTGCCAATCTCGACTATCAATCGCATAAAATGGATTGCCTAAATCATTTAATACGGGTTCGGCTTGCCCTACTTTCGTTTTGTGTACTGGAAAAATCCCAAAAGAAGTAGAATGCCGCTTCGTAATGTCCCCTAATTGAAAATGATTACAAACCAATTGAAACGAATGGCAGATAAAAAAAGCATGTTTTTTAGCGGTAGCAACTGCCGTTTTGTTATACGCCCAAAGCTGGTCAATTAGTTGCGTAAATTTAACCTCCCAAATTCCATTACCTTCTAAGGGGTTTCCTGGACCACCACTAGAAACATACAAGTCATAACTCAAATCAGGCACTTCATTGTCTACCCGAACATCGTACACTTTATAGTCAATCTCTTTAGGATATTGCTCCACAATGGCACAAATACATCGCAATCCTTGATTGGGATGCCCATTGTTCATGTCTAATACTGCTAGTTTTAATTTCTTCATACTGTAAGGGATTGAAGGATTGAAGGATTTAGGGATTGAAGAACTAGATGCGTTTTCCCACCCTCAATCCTTCAAACCTTATCTACTTCCATCCTTACTAAATACCAACCATTGTCTGGTCAATAATATAATCGACTACTTTTTCTAAAGAATTGGTCTCTTCGTAAACCTTTAATTGTCGGTCTGCACCTGTTCCTTTTTCTAAAATAGTGTGAATGTAATTAATTTCTTCTCTAGACCCCAAATCATCCAACACATCATCCACAAAATCTAATAATTGATAAATGAGTGTTCGAGTATCTACTTGTGTGTTTTTACCAAAATCAATCATTTTACCATCTATGCCATACCGAGATGCCCGCCATTTGTTTTCATTAATTAAAGCACGTTGGTAATTCATAAAATTAAGATTGGCTTCTCTTAATTTATGCAATTTAGCAACAATGGCTTGAATCAAAGCGGCCATCGTAATCGTCTCCTGTGCCGTCATTGGAATATCGCAAATACGAATTTCAATGGTTGGGAAAAATGGATGTGCTCGAACATCCCACCAAATCTTTTTCGCATTGTCAATACAATTCGTTTTTATCAACAAATTGATATAATTATCATAAGCGGCTATGCTACTAAAATAATCAGGAATACCTGTTCTAGGAAATTTATCGAACACCTTTGTTCGATAAGATTTAAAGCCTGTATTTCTACCTTCCCAAAAAGGAGAGTTGGTAGATAAAGCAAAGATATGGGGTAAAAAATATCGAATGGAATTGGCTAAATGTAAAGCCATTTCTCTATCAGGAATGCCAACATGTACATGCAGCCCAAAGATTAAATTTGACCGTGCGGCATCTTGTAATTCGCTGATAATCTCATCGTATCTTGGATTAGGCGTTAGCAATTGCTCTTGCCAAGCCGAAAATGGATGGGTTCCTGCCGCTGCAATTCGTAAACCTAGGCTTTTGGCAATTTCTCCGACAGATTTCCTAAGTCCAAAAACTTCTTTTTTAGCATCGTGAATATCCTGACAAACACCCGTGACTACTTCTACCACTGCTTCATGCATTTCTGCTTTTGCTACATCGCCTAATTCTCTCTGTGCAATTTTGACAATTTCTTGTTTGTGAGACGTCAATTCTCTAGTCTCAGGATGGACTACTTGGTACTCTTCTTCAATACCTAATGTGAATTTCATGGTTGGTTCGTTTTGTGGTGATGTAAATTCTTTGGTTTTACAATTTAACCCATCCCTACCCCTTCCCTTAAAAAGGAAGGGAACTCATTTAGTACAAAGTTGAGAATTATCGTCTATTTATTGACAAATTTATTGAAGTAGTTGTCACTTTTGTTAATTTTAAAAATGAATTATTGAGTATATTACAACTAATAACCAGATACTTAAATAGTATTCTCTACTTTTTTGACTTTGATAAGTATGTAAGTACTCAATCGGTAGCACAACTTGTTCCGATTCATCGGAAGGATTTATCCTGTCCTGTTTCCAAGCCTTCAGGCTTGGTTGCCATATAGTGTAAAAAGCCTAAAGGCTTTTAAACGGGACAGACTGAAGTCTGTGC